>JALYUH010000502.1 GCA_030853985.1 Bacteroidota bacterium
CCGCACGACCCCTGAAACACGTCAACGGCGCGGGGGCGCGAACTACAAGTTCGCGCTACTGCCGCCGACCTGTACCCTCACGTAGAAACTTGCTTAGGCAACTCACTAATTCAGCACTTCCGACAGAATTTCGAGCGAGCGGATTTCGCCCATCTGCTCCACGTGGAGCTGGTAGTAGCGAATGAGCACGTTGAGCAGCTCGTGGCGCACGCGGCCGTTGGGAATGGTGCTGCTGGCCGGGTCGCGCAGCAACTCATCAAAATAGTGGTTGAACTCGCGCAGACGCAGCGTGGCGGGGCTACTGGCTCCGGGAGCCGTGGCGGCGTGGCCGGCCATGATAACTTGGTCGGTAAGCTCGCCGCCCGAGCTGGTGCCGAAACCCAGGTAGGTGGCCAGCTCCAGCAGAAAAACCAGGGCAAAGTTCTCGGTGCCAGTCGCCTGCCGGTCGAAAGCCAGAATGGAATCGTGCAGAAACTGAAACAGCGGCTCGTTCTGCTCTTCCTCGCGCACGGCCCGGCCCAGCACTTCCGACAAGAACAGGACCACGCTGCTTTTCGCTATTTCGTAGGGCAGCGTTTGGAATGGCTCGGCACAGCGAAACTCGGCGAGGCGGGTGAGGCCGCTGCTGCCGCGCGCCACGTAGGCCACCAGCTCCAGCAGCGTGAAGGGCTGAAACAGGGCAATGCGGCCGGGCGGCTTGGCCTTGCGCACACTGTTCACCACGTAGGTCTGCACGCCCAGCCGCTCGGTGTACACGCGGGCGATAATGCTGGTTTCGCGGTACTTAAGGTAGCTAAGAACGATGCCCCGGGTTTTGATTAGCATGATGATGTCGGTAGCCGATACCAGGACTTGATGCCCGTTCAGCAGTTGCCCTGCGGCTATTTACTAAGCACGGCCACTTTGCTCACGCAGCCGTTTTTGCCGTCGGCATCGGTCGAGAGCACCAGATAGGTGCCCGAGCGCACGCGCTGGCCGTCGGGCATGGTCAGGTTCCAGGTAACGGCCCCGCCGGCGGCGGTGGTGGCATACACGAGGTGGCCGGCCACATCAGTAATCTTCACAATGGCGTTGTTGGCCAAGCCGGTGATGCCCACCAGACCCTGAAAATCGGGCCGCACGGGGTTAGGAAAAACGGCCGCGCATTTCGGCGCGCCTTCGGTAACGGTCGCGCCGCCCCGGTACGTCAGCACGCCGGCATCGGTAGCGACCCATACTTCGCCGGTTTTATCGTTCACCTTCACATCCACGATGCGGTCGGAGGGCAGCGGGCTGTTGGCGGTGGTGAAGTGCAACAGCGCTTCGTCGGCCTCGGGGCTGAACAGCCAGAGGCCGTGGTCGGTGGCAAACCACTTGCGGTCGCCGCCATCGATGGCAATGGCCCGCACCGCCTCGGTGAACAGGGCCGGAAAGCCGGTGCCGTCCCCGCGCTGCACGATGGGGGTAGTAAAGCCGTACGGCGACTGAAAAGGCCCGCCGGGGTCCTTGAACACCGCTACGCCCTTAATGGTAGCCGCCCAGATATTGCCCTGGCGGTCTTTGGCCAGTTCGTAAATCTGGTCGTCGGGCAGGCCGTTGGCCTTGGTGAAGAAGCGCGGGGGGTTGAGGTTTTCGGGGTCGACAGCAAAGATGCCCAACGCCGCGCTCGACCCGCCCCCCCGGTCCGACTTGCGGGCCACCGATACCCAGGCGTAGCCAAAGTTGTCCAGCGCAATGCGGTCGAGCACATCGAGGCCCGGCGTGTAGGGGATGACCTGCCAGGTGGTCGTGGCGGGGTCGAAAATCGACAAGCCCGAAATACCCTCCCGCAGGTGGCGGTTCACGACCCATACCTTGCCGCCGGGCGTGGCCGCCACGTCGGTAATTTCGACGCGGTTGGCATCGCCAAACGTGCCCAGCAGCGGGTTGGCGGCCGGCGTGTTTTGCCCAAAGCGGCGAAATTTGCCCGGTCCCTGCCATTCGAGCAGGCCGCCCCCGTAGTTGGCTACGTACAGCGTGCCATCGGGCGTTCGGGTGCCGCGCACCGGGCTGGTCGGGTTGGGAAAATCTGCCAGGCTGGGAAAAGTGGTGGCCGTTATGTTCGTCCACTGCCCGTTGGCGTATTCGTAAAAGCCTGCCTTCGAGCCACTGGGCAGGTACCGCTCCGAATGCCCTCCCGTGAATACATCAACAGTGTTGGTACGGGCATCGGCCAGCAGCCCGAACGCCAAACTACTTTCAGGGCCATTGGCTAAGAATATTTCGGCGGGCTGCCCCGGCCGCAGCCGTTGCAGGCCCAACTGGTAGTTGGCCAGAAAATAGCTCCCATCGCGCGAGCGCAAGGCATCCTGAATGGAGTAGCCGCGCATTGGGGCCACCACCGTGCTCACGCTCCCGTTTTTGTCTACCAGGCGCACGCCGTAGTCATCGTCAATTATCAGAATGCCCAGGCTGCTGGCTTGCAGGTTGCGAAACTGCCCCGTATAAGTGTTGGGCACGATTTGCCAGCGGCCCGCCCCGGTGGGGTCGAACGCGTAGAGCGCGCCCGCAAGGGTGGCTCCCGCAGCCGCATACACCTTGCCGTTGTACGCGGCAACGTAGTGGTACACCTGTTGCGCGGGGCTCAGCGGCACGGGCAGGTACTGCGTCCAGCTGCGGTAGTCGAGCAGGTTGCTCGTTAGGGCACCGCGCAGCAGCCCGGCCGAGGTAGCCGCGTAGAGGTAGCCATTGGCCACGGCCGCGTCGTACACGTTCACCACGGTGCCGCCCGGCCCAATATTGCTGTACGTATCGCTCACCTCCAGCTTGGTAAGGTCGATAACCACTAGCCCGAACGTGGTGGCCAGGTAGGCTTTGCCGGCCTCAACCGACAGTTGGTTGACGGCCTTGCTGCCCTGAATTGATTTGCGCAGAATATCGCTCAGGTTACGCACGCGGCCCCCGGCCGTCAGCACGTCGATGTTGGTATTGCGGTAGGCCACCACCGTTTGGCGGGTCGTCGAGTCGTAAGCCACCGCTACGGCTCCCACATCGCTCAGGCCGTCGCGGTGCGAAAGCACCTGCGTGGTATTGAGCTTTTTATCGAAAAAATAAAAGGCATTTTCGGCCACCACGTACACGCGGTTGCCATCATCGGCCAGGTGGGTGAGGTGGTTGGTGGGCAGGTGCAGCTGCCAGTCGCCGTAGCCAGCCGTGCCCTGGGCGCTGGCCCCGCCGGCCAGCAGCATTACCCCGACTACTCCAGCCAACCAACGGAAAAAGGGCAACATACGCACAGCAAATAAGGCAACGTGAAAGGAATACCGGTTCGCCGGCCGCCGGGGCCTAACGCCGGGCGGCGGGGTTTAGTGCGCCGCCTGGGCCGGCTCGGCACCGGCCAGGGCCTTGGCCTGCTGGCCTTCGAGGAAGCAGGGCCGGCAGCGGGCTTCGTACGAGTCGGTTTCGCCGAGCAGCACCTGGCTGGCGCTGGCCACGATGCGGTACGAGTACGATGCAATTTCGCCGCAGCACACGCACACGGCATGCACCTTGGTCACGTACTCGGCCGTGGCCAGCAGGGCCGGCATGGGGCCGAAAGGGCGGCCGAGGTAGTCCATATCGAGCCCGGCCACGATAACGCGGATGCCGTTGTTGGCCAGCTGCGCACACACCTCTACCAGCGAATCGTCAAAAAACTGGGCCTCGTCGATGCCCACTACGTCGGAGCCGGCCGCGAGCAGCAGGATTTCCGAGGCCACGGCCACCGGCGTCGAGCGGATGCGGGCCGCGTTATGGCTCACCACGTCTTCGGCGTGGTAGCGGGTATCGAGGGCGGGCTTGAAGATTTCGACCCGTTGCCGGGCAATGCGGGCGCGGGTGAGGCGGCGAATCAGCTCCTCGGTTTTGCCCGAGAACATGGAGCCGCACACCACTTCAATCCAGCCCCGGCGCGGAGCGTTGTGGCGGTTGCCGACGCGGGGTTCAATAAACAAAGTGCAGCGCGTTTGAGGTGGGTTGGAAACCTAAAGTTAGCAACGAACTGCCCAGCCGAAAGCGCCCGCGCCCCATCTTGCATCTCCTTTCCTTAGCAAGGCCGCTGGCCAGCAGCCCGCTGGCCTTCATTATCAGCCGGGCGATTGGCCGATGCGCTCGCAGTACGACACGTGGGGCAGCTTGGTGGCTTCGGGCACGCGCCCGCTTACGTGGCCGGCCGGCAGCCGGGCCTGGCAGGTAAGGCGCTCGGTGGGCAGCAAGCGGCCGGCGGCCCGGTAGCGCTCCTCAGCCGCCGTGAGCGGAGCCAGCTGGCTGGCCCCGGCCAGCACCTGCACGCGGCAGGTGGTGCAGCGGCCTTTGGCCCCGCAGGCGTGCATCCAGTCGTGCCCGGCGGCTTGCAAGGCTGCCAGCAGCGTGGCATTGGCGGGCACCTCGATGGGTGCGCCGGGCAAGTTTTCAATCGTGAGCAGGGGCATTTGTGCCTAACTTGGGCCACCGAAACCGGCCTTTTTATGAACGACAAATATAGCCTCGCCAAGTGCGCCCAGTATGGCCGCCGCCTGGCCGCCCGGCTCTGCGACCAGCACTTTGGCACCCACCCCGATGCCCCACTCGACGGCCCGGCGGTGCTAAAGTTCACGCCCGTGCGCCAGCTCAACCTGCTGGTGGTGCGCCAGCTGCTGGGCCAGTGGCAGGCTGAAACCGGCCGCCTGCGCAGCGCCTACTTCAACTTCGAAGCCGAGCCCGTGCAGGCTGCCCTCGCTCAGTTTATGAACGTGCTGTCGCGCCATATCAGCCTCGGGCGCGCCGCTTTTGAGCCGCTGCTGGCCCAGGCCGCCGCCGATACGCTGGGCCTGGTGGCCGACCCGCTGGGCAGCTTCCAGCGCCTGCTGCTGGGCCCGGCCGAAAACCCTACAATGGCTAGCCTGCGCGATGCCGTGCGCTATATCGACCTCGACAAGGCCTTTTACCAGGGATTCCTCGACAGTCTTTCGGCCAACAACTCGCTCAGCCGCGATTTTCTGACGCACCGCTTCGAACTCTATCATGCGGCCAACTACCGCGCCCACCAGTCCATGCAGCGCCTGGTTGAAGAGCTCAGCGCCCTCCTGCCCCTCACTACGGCCGACCTGCTGGAGGACGGTCCGGTCTCGGCCCTGCACGGGCCCCCGGCCGGACTAGCCCCCGCGCCCCCGGCCACCGCCCCCCGGCCGGCATCAGTCGCCCCGCCGGCTGCGGAGGCTGCGCCCTCGTTCGTGGCCTCCCCGGTGCCAGTGCCTTCCGCGCCGGAAAAGGCCACCCCGGCACCCGCTTCGTTGCCGCTCGCAGCTTCGCCCGCCCACCCGCAGCCGGCCACCGGGTCCAATCCTGTTCCCTTGCACGAAAAATTGAAAGCCGGCCAGCCCGCCGCGCCCGCCTTGGCCGACACGCTCCGGTCTACCACGGCCCCCGCCTCGTTGGCCGAGCGCGCCGGCCCCAAGGTCGAAACCCTACGCGAAGCCATTTCCATCAACCAGCGCTTCAGCTTTATCAATGAGCTGTTTAGTGGCGAAAACATGGATTACCACGCCGCCATTCAGCACCTCGATTCGTTGCCGACGTCCGAGCAGGCGCGCTCCTACGTCAGCGGCGACCTTTCGCAGCGCTACGACTGGAGCCGCAAAGAGGAGCACGTGAACAAGCTGCTGAAGCTCATCGAGCGCAAATTTGCCTAAGCTCGCCTCCATCGTGCCCCCGTTTGGCCCGCGTGTGCGCCGCTGGCTGCTGCCGTGGCTACTGGCCGTGGCGGCCCTGGCCAATCTGGCCTATCCCATGTACGTGCATTACGACTTCTCGCACTCGCTCGACACGCGCAGCTACCTGCGCATGGCCGCCGGGCGCTTCGATAGCGTCAATGTTACCCGGCGCTACCGCGTGCTGGTGCCGGCGGCGGCGGCCGCCGTAGCCGCTCCCATTACCCGGATTTATGCCCGCATATGGCCCCAGCGGCCCGCCGGCCAATGGCCGCTGCGCTTCGCGTTTTACTTGGTCAACTGCCTGCTGCTGGGAGCCGCCGCCGCCGGTTGGTTTAATGCCGCCCGGCAGGCCGGGGCCGCGCCCACCGCCGCCGCGCTGGCCATGCTGGCGGTGCTCAGTAGCCGCTGGGCCGAATACGCCGCCGGCCTCCCCCTCACCGACAGCCTGTATCTGCTCGTTTTCGGCTTGGCTTATTATGCCGTTCGGCGCGGCCCCGGTGGCGGTTGGGCAGTTGCGGTGGCCCTGCTACTAGGGCCGCTGGCGAAAGAATCCTTCTTTTTGGTAGTGCCCTGGCTGGTGTGGTTCGGCCGGCCGGCCTTGGCGTGGCCCCGCCAGCTGGCGGCCCTGGCCGGCGGGCTAATCCTCCTTTTTATCGTGCATCAGCTAATTGACGGCCGCCTGGGACTGGCAACCGACCCGTCCGTTGGCAATGCCTTATCGCATGTCGAAAACATTCAGTACTCGCTCCAGCGCGCCGCTTCTCTCAAAGGCCTGGGCGAACTGCTGAGCATCTTCGGCTTTTTCACGGTCTGCCCGTTCCTGGCGCTGGTATTTCAGCAGCGCATGCCCCAGGCACCGGGTGTTTTTTCGATGTTGGGCCAAGCCGAGATTAGCTTGCTCTTGGTCGTTGCTATGCACATGCTACTATCCGGCGACTTGGGCCGCATGGGTTACCTTGCCGCCCCCATCTTCGTCACGGCACTCGCGCTGGTGTTCACGCACTGGCGGCGCTTGCTGGCGGCTTAGCCGGCCCTCGCAGCCCCATCAGCGCCAAGCCCAGTAGCAGGGGCCAGGCAGGCATCAGAAAGCGGGCCGCTCCCAGCGGCCCCGTTAGCAGCGCCAGGTAACCGAGCAGGCCCACGGCAATCCAGCGCCCAGCCTGCCCCGCCCGGTCACCTCGCCCAAGCCGCCAAAAACCGCGCACTGCCAGTAGCAGCCGGGCAATATTCGCCAGCAATATCCCCAGCAAAGCTGTCATCAGCCCCAGGGGCAAGTGCCCGATGGCCCGCCACAGCCCACCGGCCCGGGCCTGTGCGAGCAGCCCGCCCCCAGCCACGGGAGCCAATCCCAGGAATTCGCTAATGTCGAATCGGCCGGGGTCGACAAAAAACGCGGCCATTCCCAGCAAATGCTGCCGGCCATACGCCCACGGATGCGCCCACAGCACGGCCTCCGCCTTTTGTTGAATCAGCTGTTGCCGCGCCGTAAAGCTTACCTGTGCATTTGCCAGGTCGATTACGCCGGCCACCCAAGCCTCCTCAGCGGCTGGCCCGCGCGCGCGCCGTACTACGCCGGCCGCATTGTAATGCAACAGGTTTATTTCGGCAATGCTGGAAAAATGGAAGTACCCGGTACGCTGCTGGTTCCAAAGCATATATGCCCCCATTGCCAGCAACGGCACCAGCCCCACCAGCAATAGCCCGATGCGGCGCTTTCGCCAACCCAGCACCACGCCCGCCCCGCCTACCACCCCGGCCAACAGGCAGCATACTGGCTTAAACAAGAAGGCCAACGTTACCACCCCCGCCACGGCCAGCCAGTAGCGCAAGCGCCCGGTACGGTAAAAAGCCGCAAGGGCAACCGTCAAGGCCAGCAGCAAGCCTTGTAGAAAAGCCTCGCTCATCACCCCATTGGCATAAATAAATTGGGCCGGGAAGGTCAGTATCAGCGCCAACGCGCCCCACCAATGCCGGTTCGTCGGCCGGGTACGCCGGCCCCACCAGCCGAGCACCAGGCCCAGCGTCAGCAAGCTCATGGCATTCTGCACCAGCAACACCAGCCCCGGATTGGCCGCCGCACTGCCCAAAGCGGCCAGCACCACCGGGTACCCAGCCGGGCGAATGGTAAATTCCTGCACTGCCTGCCCGCGCGGGGCGGTAAGTGGCCATTCCCGCGCATACAACTGGCCGTGTTGCACCAGGTTCACCGCCGCTTGCC
>JALYUH010000506.1 GCA_030853985.1 Bacteroidota bacterium
CACCCTGAATGATGCGGAGGCCACCCGGCGCGTAAGCGAGCGGCTGGCGCTGGCGATAACGGATGCGGCGGCCTACCAGAAGCAGTTTGCGGAGGAGTTGATGGAGCGCGGCATTGTGGCGGCGCTGCCGGCGCAGGAGCTGCGCGATGTGGCGCTGCTTGATGCGCTGTTGAGTGAGGAACTGGTTTGGGAAAGCGACTGGAAAGACCCGGCCGCCGACCTGGTTTACGGTATTAACGAAACTCTGACGCAGCAAAAAAGGACGGTGCGCCTGGCAGAGCCGGCCAGTGGGCGCGCCACCGTAACCGGGCCCGAAGCGCTGGATATCGTGCAGGACTTGTTAGAGCCCACTGGCTTGGCACTGGCGCTACTTACGCTGGACAGCGACTCCTACGCCTTGAGTGTGGTGGCCGATGCACAGGCCGAAGAAGCGCGCCAGTTGGCGCAGGAACTGGGTTTTGGGGTAACCGTGTACTAGCCCTGCAGCGCTGGACAATCGATTGTGTAGCGGCAGCGACGCGTACCTTGCGGGTCCATTCTCTCCTGCCCGCTTATGCTGCTGAGGAACCTGCTGAGTGCCACGCTGCTGCTGGCCGCCACCGCCGCCACAGCCCAGAACCGGCACGAATACCTGCTCGATTCCAACTGGAAATTCTCGAAGGGCGACGTGCCCAATGCGGCCAGGCCGGATTTTGCCGATGCCAAGTGGCAGACGGTGAGCGTGCCGCACGACTGGGCCATTGCGGGGCCGTTCGATGGCAATAACGACCTACAGGTTGTAAAGATTGAGCAGAACAACGAGAAGGCGGCGACCCAGAAATCGGGGCGTACGGGCGGGCTGCCGTTTATCGGCACGGGCTGGTACCGGCGGCGGCTGGCGGTGCCGGGCTTCGGGCCGGGGCAGCGGGCGGTGCTGCTGTTTGATGGCGCGATGAGCAACGCGCACGTTTTTGTGAATGGGAAGGAAGTCGGGTTTTGGCCGTATGGCTACAACTCGTTTTCGCTGGACATTACCGCGCTGCTGAAGCCCGGCGACGGCAACGTGCTAGCGGTGCGCCTGGAAAACCAGCTGGAAGCCTCGCGCTGGTACCCCGGCGCGGGTTTGTACCGCAACGTGCATCTGGTGGTGACGGATGCCGTGCATATTCCGGTGTGGGCCACCTACCTGACCACGCCCGACATCACGGTGGCGTAGGCCAAAGTAGTGTTGAAAACCACGGTGGAAACGCCGGGCGGCAAGTTGCAGCTGCTGCGGCTGGATACCGAAATCCGCGACGCGACGGGCAAAGTGATGGCCATGACCAGCACAAACCTGGCCAACGGGCTGACGTTTGAGCAGAATTTGCAGGTACTGCAGCCGCAACTGTGGTCGCCGGAAACGCCGGTGCTTTACACGGCTTCGTCGAAGCTGTATGCGGGCAGGGTGCTGAAAGACGCGTTTAAAACCACGTTTGGCATTCGCTCCTTCACCTTTGAGAAGGGCGTGGGCTTTTCGCTGAACGGACAGGTGCGTAAGTTTAAGGGCGTGTGCAACCACCACGATTTGGGGCCGCTGGGCGCGGCCATCAACACGGCGGCGCTGCGGCGGCAACTGGCGCTGCTGAAGGATTTGGGCTGCGATGCGATTCGTACTTCGCACAACATGCCCGCGCCCGAGTTGGTGACGCTGTGCGACGAAATGGGCCTGATGCTGATGGTGGAGTCGTTTGACGAGTGGAAAGCGCCGAAAGTGAAGAACGGCTACAGCTAATATTTCGATGCGTGGTCGGAGAAGGATTTGGTGAACATGGTGCATCACTACCGCAATAACCCGTCGGTGATTATGTGGAGCATCGGCAACGAGGTGCCGGCCAGAGCAATGCCAATGGCCCCCTCATCGCCAAGCGCTTGCAGGACATCGTGCACCACGAAGACCCCACCCGCCCCGTAACCAAGGGCCTGGACCGCTTCGACGATGACTTCAAGTACGGCATTGCGAACGTGCTCGACATTCCCGGGTTCAACTATAAGCCCCACCGCTACCCCGAGGCGCTGGGCAAGCTGCCGCAGGGCTTTTTGCTGGGCTCCGAAACGGCTTCGACGGTGAGCTCGCGTGGGGTGTACAAGTTTCCGGTGACCCAGGCCAAGCAGAAGCAGTACCCGGATAATCAGTCGTCGAGCTACGACCTGGAGGCCTGCGTGTGGTCGCAGACGCCGGACGAGGAATTTGCCGCGCAGGATGACAATCCGAACGTGATGGGCGAGTTCGTGTGGACGGGTTTTGACTACCTCGGCGAGCCTACGCCTTACGATGAGAAGTGGCCCTCACATAGCTCCTACTTCGGGATTCTGGATTTGGCCGGCACGCCCAAGAACCGGTATTATCTCTACCGCGCCCACTGGAACACGGCCCAGCCCACGTTGCACCTGCTGCCGCACTGGACCTGGCCCGGCCGCGAAGGCCAGACCACGCCGGTGTTTGCCTACACCAGCTACTCCTCGGCCGAGCTATTTGTGAATGGCCAGAGCCAGAGCCGCCAGACCAAAGCGCCTTCCAACCAGCCCCAGTCGTGCTACCGCCTGATGTGGAACGACGTGAAGTACGCGCCCGGCAGCCTCAAAATCGTGGCCTACGATGCCCAGGGTAAAGCCGTGGCTACCGATTAAGTACGCACGGCCGGCGCCCCGTACCACATCCGGCTGGTAGCCGACCGCACCGCCGTTGGCAAGGACCTCGCCTTCGTTACCGCCCGCGTGGAAGATGCGCAGGATAATCTCTACCCCGACGCATCGCAGTCGCTCAGCTTCGTGGTAAGCGGCGCGGGCAGCTTCCGGGCCATCGGCAACGGCGACGCCACCAACCTGGAATCCTTCCAGAAGCCGCAGATGCGGGCGTTTCAGGGGCAGCTGGTGGCCATTGTGCAGGCCGGCAGCTAGGCTGGCACGGTGCAGGTGAAGGCCAGCGGTGCGGGGCTGCAAAGCGGGTCGGTGGAACTTTCGACCCGCCGGGCGCAGTAGTTGCAGCAGCCGACGGCGGGCGGGCTGAAGCTCGGTTTTTGTCTTATCTTGTTTTGTTTTCTATCGTTTCCTAGCCTGATTTTATGGAGCCCCGCGACAAACGTGATTTGCCCGAAGTAGTAGCCGAGATTCTGATTGAGCAGCACGCCATGCGCGAGGACATTGCTGGCCTGCGCCGGGATATGCAGGAAATGCGCGGTGAAATCGGCGGCCTGCGTCAGGAAGTGAAGGAAGGAATTGGCGGCCTGCGTCAGGAAATGAAGGATGATAACGCAGCTCTGCGCCAAGAGCTTCGGGTTGGCCTGGATAATATGGCTCAAACCTTCAACAGTATGACCAACGCTATTCTGGATGCCATGAACCGGGGCACCGACCGCTACTATGCCACCAATGACCGACAGGACGGGGTAAGCCGTGAAATCGACCAGCTGAAAACCCGTGTTACCAACCTGGAAAACCCGGGTTCGGACGCGGCCTAGTTACCAACCGTGCGCTGGCGCACGGCTTCGAACGCCAGCACGGCCCCGGCCACGCTCACGTTGAGCGAGTCGATGCGGCCCATCATGGGGATGATGATGGTGTCGTCGCAGGCGGCGAGGGCGGCGGGGGTCAGGCCGTCGGCTTCGGTGCCGAGCACGAGGGCCGTGGGCGGGCGGAAGTCGCAGGCCAGGTAGGAATGCGCCCGGGGCGTGAGGGCGGCGGCGTAGCTGCGAATGCCATTTTCGCGCAGAAAGGCCGTGATTTCGGCCATTGGCGCGGCGATGACGGGCACCGAGAACACGCAGCCGATGCTGGACCGGATGGTGTTGGGGTTGTAGAGGTCAGTGCGCGGGTCACCGATGAGGACAGCATCGACGGGGGCGGCGTCGGCGGTGCGCAGGATGGCCCCGAGATTACCGGGCTTCTCCACGGCTTCGAGCACGAGCAGGAGCGGGTTGGCGGGCAGGCGCAGGTCGGCCAGGGTGCGGGCGGGAGTGCGCAGCACGGCCAGCAGGCCGTCGGAGCCTTCGCGGTAGGCCACTTTCTCGAAAACCGGGCGGGTTACTTCAAACCACTCGGGCGCGTTTTGCTGGCCGGAAAATAGGTTTTCCAACTCCGCAATCCCGGCCTCGCCGGCCAGTTCGGGGCAGCTGTAGATAGTAGCGACGGGCACGCCGGCCTCCACGGCAATGGTGAGCTCGCGCAGGCCTTCGACCAGGGTGAGGCCCAGGGCGCGGCGCTCGGCCGACTTCTGCTGGAGCTTCAGCAGCTGCTTGATGCGGGGGTTTTGGGGGCTGCTGAGGCGGTCGGCGATAACAAAAGGCATGGCGCAAAGATACCGGGCCGACGGCCCAGGCCAACCCGGCGGTGGCGTGGGGCGCGGGGCGCGGGGCAGGCCACTACCTTCGCAGCCAATGACGCTAAAAACCAACACCAAAATCATTGTGGGCTTCGCGCTGGCCGTGGGCGTGCTGCTGCTCACGGCGGCCGCCTCGTTCTGGAGCATTCGCGGGCTGAGCGTGCAAACCGACCGTGTGGAACATTCCTACCAGGTGATGCAGGAGGTGGAAACCATCACGGCCGTGCTCAAGGATGCCCAGGCGGGCACGCGCGGCTACCTGCTCACCGGCGACACGGTGTATCTGCGGCCCTACAGCATGGCCTCGGGCCAACTGCCGGCCGCCCTCAAGCGGGTGCAGGCGCTCATCAGCGACAGCCCCGTGCAGGGCGAACGGCTCGACTCGCTGCGCGGGCTGGTGGAGCAGGAATTCCGCATTCTGAGGCCGCTCACCGAAATCACGCACAGCCGCAGCCAGGCCGAAATGCAGACGCTGCTCGACACCGACCGCCAGACCCTGCGCCAGGTGCGGCTGCTCTACGCCCGCATCAGGCGCGACGAGCTGCGCCTGCTGGCCGAGCGCAGCGCCGCCCAGGCCGTGTTCGAGCAGGCCACGCCCATCGTGGTGCTGGTGTCGGCGGTGCTGGCCGTGCTGATTGTGGTATGGCTGGTGATGAAAATTGTGCAGGAGCTCGACGACAACCGCCGCCTACAGGCGGAGCTGGCCGCCGTGAACAGCGAAATAACCCACCGCATTGCCCAGATTCGGGCGCTGGCCGAGCAAGTGGTGCAGGGCGACTACACCGTGCAGATTCCGGACACGGCGACCGACAACCTAGGCGGGTTGGCGGCTTCGCTCAACCAAATGACCCAGACGCTGGATGCCAGCTTCGGGGCGCTCGAAAAGCGCAACCGCGAACTCGACCAGTTTGCCTATGTGGCCTCGCACGATTTGAAAGCCCCGCTCCGGGGCGTAACGACCATTGTGAAATGGATTGAGGACGAGCTGGCCGCCGAGCTTTCGCCCCAGCTGCGCACCTACCTCGACCAGATGAAGGGCCGCCTCCGCCGCCTCGAAGACCTGATAAATGGCCTGCTGGCCTACGCCCGCGTGGGCCGCACCACCCAAACCCAGGAGTCCGTGAATGTGCGCCAGCTGCTCGCCGAAGTGGCCGAGCTGGTGGTGCCGCCCGATTTCGCCCTGACGCTGGCTCCCGACCTGCCCACGCTGCCCGCCACCGACCGCCTGAGCCTGCAACAGGTGTTCACCAACCTGCTGTCCAACGCCGTGAAATACCACCACCAGGGCGCGGGACGACTCGAAGTGAGCAGCCGCGACCTGGGCGACCGCTACGAGTTTCGGGTGCAGGACGACGGCCCGGGCATCGCTCCGGAGTACCACCAGAAAATTTTCCTGCTCTTCCAAACCCTGCGCGACCGCCACACGGCCGAAAGCACCGGCATCGGCCTGAGCATCGTGCAGAAAATTATTAACGAGCAGCAGGGGACTATTCGGGTCGAATCGGCGGTGGACCAGGGGGCCGCTTTTATCTTTACGTGGCCGAAATAAGAGCTTTTCAAGGTTAACGATTACTGGTTAGCGCTTAATGCCCAAGCGAACTGCCCATAGCGCTAAAACAGCCTGAAATTTTCCCCCTTAATTCCTGCCAATTAACTACTGATATTAGAGC
>JALYUH010000512.1 GCA_030853985.1 Bacteroidota bacterium
CTCGACTTCTACCAGCTGAAGTTCAAGGACAACACCAAGCGCGAGTACTGGCACGACGGCCGCTGGAAGCCCGTGCGCCGCGTGGTGGAGCGCATCAAGGTGCGTGGGCAGTCCGACCGACTCGATACCGTGCTCTACACCCACCACGGCCCGGTGGTGTACGACAAGGCCGAAAAGCCTTTTCTGAACCAGACGCCCATTGGCCACGCCATGCGCTGGACGGCCCACGACGGGGCCAACGAGGTGGGCACGTTCGTGCGCCTCAACCACGCCCGCACCTACGCCGACTACACCGCCGCGCTGGCCACCTACGGCTCGCCGGCCCAGAACTTCATTTTTGCCGATAACGAAAAGGACATTGCCATCTGGCCCAACGGCCACTTTCCGCTGAAGTGGCGCGACCAGGGCAAGTTCATCCTCGACGGCACCGACCCGGCCTACGACTGGCAAGGCTGGATTCCGGCCGCCCAGAACCCCCACGTGAAGAACCCGGCCCGGGGCTTCGTGAGCTCGGCCAACCAGTTTTCGGCCGGCCCCGACTACCCGTATTACCTCAACTGGAACTACGCCAGCTACGAGCGCGGCCACCGCATCAACCAGCGCCTGGCCGCCATGACGCAGGTGACGCCCGACAGCCTGCGCCGCCTGCAAAACGATGTGCTCGACCTCAATGCCCAACTCATGCTACCCCGCATGCTGGCCCTGGTAAGCGACCCAGCCCTGGGAGCGACGCCGCCCGCCGCCAACTCGGCCGAAGGCAACGTGCTGGCCGAGCTGCGCCGCTGGCCCTACCAGTACACCGCCGACGCCGTGGGCCCCACCGTTTTCAGCCTCTGGTACGCCAACCTGGCCAAGCGCCTCTGGGAGGACGACTTCCCCACTAGCCCCACCGGCCCGGCCCTGCGCTACCCCAGCCGCGACCGCACCAACACCCTGATTCTGACCGAGCCCAACTCGCCCTGGGTGGACGACCGCCGCACGCCCAACCGCGAAACCCTGGCCGATCTGGCCCGCCAGAGCCTGCGCTTCGCCACCGATTCGCTCACCCGCAAGTTCGGGCCGCTCTCGCCCAAATGGCGCTGGGCCAGCCAGAAAAGCACCGATGTGCTACACCTGCTCCAGCTACCCGGCTTCGGCGAGATAGACCTGGACTGCGGCGGCGGCAGCGCCATCGTGAACGCCACCACCGAGCGCAACGGCCCCAGCTGGCGCATGGTGGTGGCCCTGGGCCCGCAGGTGCGCGCCTACGGCGTGTACCCCGGCGGCCAGAGCGGCAACCCCGGTTCGCCATTCTACAACAACTTGGTCGAAACCTGGCGCGTGGGGAAGCTGGATGAGCTGGTGTTCCTGCGCTCGGCCACAGATGCCAACCCGCGCGTGGCCACGGCCTGGACGCTGCAAGGGCAATGAGCATCTGGCCCTTTATTACTTTGCTGAAATCAGGCTTCTACCAGACCGTGACTGTTAAGAGCACTCCCAGCTCGGCTAATTTGGCGTGTTACGGTTGTCAATTTCCCGCAAAGCATTCGGTGGTTTTATAATGGGTCCCAGCGGATTAATCCGCGATAGCAAAATTATGCGCGGCCTGAATGCCCCCAGCAACGGCCTGCTCGCGCTAGCCGCCAGCGCGGGCAGGCCGTCGCCGTGCGCCTACGGGTACCATATCAGCCTCAAAATCCGCTGACCTTTGGGAGCGCCAGCTACAAAAAAAGCAGCTTACCCATCTCGGGCAAGCTGCTTTTTTGTGGTCAATACGGCACGAGCCGCATCACGAGTGCCGAAGCTTAGTTATCGTCGCTCGCACGATTGATGAGCACCACGGCTACTGCAGCCAGAACGGCAATACCAATCACCATTTGGGTGGGCGTGAACTTGTTCGAAGCTTTGCGCAGCAGGACACCGCCGTGCTTCAGCAGGTCATCTACGTGCTCGGTTTTGCCTTGGAATACGTTGTAGGCGCTTTCGAAAGTACGAGCCAGGTCTTCGGGCAGAATTTTTTCGATTTGTTCGAGTTTAGCTTCCATGATAATGGATGACGTAAGGAGGAGTTGTGAAAGAATACAGGGCCGGAGCCCCGAAATGCCTGTACGCAAAAGGCTGCGGCCGGGCTGTCTTTTTTCGGTTTCAGGCAAAAAATAACCAGCTGCCGCACCAACCACTGCCTTTGGAAATAACAAGTGCGATGACTGACTAACAAGGAATTACCCGCTATTCAATCGCCACAATGCGCGAGCCGGTGCGCAGGGCCTCACGCACTTGGCAATAGTAAGCCCCGGCGGCCAAGCCGCTAAGGTCCACCGGCAGAAACTGCGGGCCGGCAGCCAGCACGCGGTCCACGGCGCGGCGCACTTCGCGGCCCAGCGTGTCGAGCAACACTACCTGCACGTGGCCGCCAGCCGATTCGTACGCGACCGTCGTGCGGCCATCGCGCGCAACTGGATTAGGGTACACCGTAAAATTGGCCGTTTCGGCGGCGCGAGTGGTGGCCGTAGCCGTGCCGGACCGTAGCACCGGCACGTAAGGCAGGTTCTGGCCGAAGAGCTGCGTGAGGGTAGCCGGCGTCACCTGGAACCAGTCTTTCAGAATACTGGCGTAGATGCTGCGGAAGTCGAACTGCATCGGGATGTTGTCGTTCACGCCGGCGCTGGCGGGCAGCGTGGGGTTGGGGCCGTGCACGATGGGGTTCACCTTCGAACCGAACACCAGCAACGGGGCCGCCGCGCCGTGGTCGGTGCCGTAGCCCGAGTTGGACCGGATGCGCCGCCCAAACTCCGAGAACGTCATGCCCACCACCCGGTCCTGGATGCTGTGCCGCTGCAAGTCGTCCTGAAAGGCACTTACGGCCTCGGCAATCTTGCCCAGTAGCGTGGCGTGGGTGCCGCCGGTGGTGCTGCCCGTGGCGGGCACCTGCAGCGTGTGTGTATCGAAGCCGCCGAGCTGGCACACGTAAATGCGCGTTTGCAGGCCGCCGGCCACCAGCTGGGCCACAATTTTGAGTTGGTCGGCCAAGGAGTTCTGGCCGGCGGCGGGGTACAGGGGCGAGAGGTTTTGGGCGCGCCCGGCCGCCGCCTGAATGGCCGTGGTGTACACCTGCGTCTGGCTCACCACCTGCCGGATGAAGGTGAGCTCGTGCCCGGCCGGCGTGTTGGGGGCGGCATCCACGCCCCCGCTCAGTAATTGGTAGAACGACGACGTGCTGGCAATGGCCATGCCCATGTTCACCGTTGGGCCCTGCACGCAGTTGCTCACCACCGAGCCGATGCTGATGGCCAGCGGGTCGGGGTTCTGGGTGCTGGGATAGCCGGTGGGAAAGCCCGCGTATTCGCCGTTGAGGTATCGCCCGGCCCAGCCCGTGGTCAGGGTCACGTTCGATTCGGAGCCCGAGGTCCAGATATCAGTGGCTCGGGAGTGCGAGAAATTGGGGTTCGGGTAGCCCACGCTCTGCACCACGCCCAGCTTGCCGTTCTGATACATGTTGTGCAACGAAGCCATGGCCGGATGGATGCCGGTGGCCGTCGTCAGGCCCAGCACCTGGTTCTGGGGCAGGGCAATGTTGCCGCGCGCCGCCATTAAAGCCGGGTACTGGTCGAGGGGGATAATCATGTTCAGCCCATCATTGCCACCTTGCAGCTGAATGATGACCAGCACCTTATCGGAAGGCGTAGTAGCGTTGGTGAGGGCCGCCAACTGGGCCGAATACCCGTAGGCCCCAATGGGCAGCCCGCTCAATAAAGCAGTGCCGACGGAAGCTGCAGCCGTAGCCTGGAGAAATGCGCGACGTTTCATATGTTAAGCTGTTAGCTAATGGCTATTAGCTGTTAGCTGCCCGTGCCCCAACTGTCTGCCCGAAAAGCTGACAGCTAATAGCTAGCAGCCAACAGCTTAAGAAAGATGATACTCCGCCAGTCCCATCAGGGCGCGCAGCATGGCTTGTAGCTTGGTGGTCACGGCCGCCTTCTTGCCGGTGTTGGTAGGCGCGGCCAGGAAGGCCTGCCACTCCACCGTCCACTCAAAATCGGGCAGGCCGGGCAGCAGGGCACTTTTCAAAAAAGCCAGTTGATTGGTGGTGAGCGCAATGGGCACCATCAGGCGCACAAACTCGTCGATGAGCAGGTTGCAGTCCGACGCCGTAGCGGCGGGCAGCGACTGGGCCAGGGCTACGGGGTCAATCACCAGTTTCACGCCGCTCCGGGTGTAGCCCGTACCAATGAAAAGGTCCGTGACCTGGTTGCGGCGGGGCAGGGTAACGGCGTTTATCCAGAGCTCGTGGTACTGCGGCGTCTGGTAGTAGGCGGCCCAGCCGGCCACGTTGGGCGGGTCGCCCAGGGTTTGCTGCATCACCGAGCTCGCCGAGTTGAGGTAGTCCCACATGCCGTACTGCACCGTCAGGTTGCTGGCCGCCGTGGGGAACGCCACTTCCATCTGCCGCATCAGGCCTACTGTGAAATCGAGCGGGCTCTTGATGAGACAGCCCACGTTCAGCACATCGAAGAAATGCTGCGAACCGAGCAACGCCCGCAGCACCGGCACGATATCGAAGCTGTTGTTGATGAGAATAGTCGCCAGCGGCTGAATGATGTCGGTTTCCACCTGCGCATCAATCAGGTAGTACACAAACCAGCGGTAGAGCTTGCGCACCAGGAAGCGCGCCGTTTCGGCCTGCTGGAAAATCAGGTTCACCAAATCCTGGTACTCGGCGGCCCCGTTGGCCGTGATGCGGGCATTGCCGAAAGCGGCCGAGAATACCTTGGTCGTGGTATCGTGCCGGCTGGCAGTGTAGTAGCTGCCGATGGGCACGGTGGCCAAGTCGCGCCAGCCCGTAAGAACTTTGGCAGCGGCCTGCACGTCGGCCTCGGTGTAGTTGGTGTAGTTGCCCGCGCCAATCAGCGGCCCTTTGCCCACCGTGAACAGCTCCAGCAGCTCGCGGCCGTAGTTCTCGTTGGGCGCACCGCCGGTACTCTGGTTGCCATTGAGGTAGCGCAGCATGGCGGGCGTCACGGTCACGTCCTTGGCCAGCTGCTTCACGTTGCCCAGCGCGTGCTGGCGCAGCAGGCGGCAATACTCGTAGCCCATGCGCGCATCGTTGATGTTGCCGAGTTCCACCACAAAGTGGTTGTGCCAGAACAGCGTCATCTTCTCCGTCAGCGAGGTCGTTTGGTTCAGCTGCAAACCCAGCCACCAATCGCGCAGCGAAGCCCGCCGCACCCCCTCAAAATTCTGGTCGAACGCCTGACTTATCCAAGTCTGCCCGATGGCCACGCTGGTGTCGGTGGCCGACACGTTTACGGGCGGGGCGGGTGTAGCCGCCGGGGTCAGCAGCGTGTCAAGGACGGCCGTGAGGTTGGAGTTGGCCGCCGCCAAAATCCCGGTGCGAGTAGGGCCAAAAAGGGTGCGGCGCAGCAGGTGCGCCGCCTGCGCGTAGCCCCAGGTGCCGGTATAAGGCGCCAGCGTGCTCGTTGTGCGGGCCAGTCCCTTCGGCAACGTCTTGTTGGCGTAGCGGCTGATGGTTTCGGGGGGGTCCTGCTGCTGCTGCTGCGGGCCGGCCACATCCCGCGCCGGCTTCCCCAACACGGCCGAATTTCGTTCGAGGAAATGTCTACGGTTCATAAGAAGACGTCATTAAATGAATCCTGAAAGCCCCACAACCGGCTCGGTGCTGGTCGCACCGCTACTTCCTTGGGTGAGATGCTTCACCTCCCCACAAGTTTAATACAGGCCAGGCTTTATTTCGATGAATATTGCATGAAGTCAACAAGTTATTCAACAAAAAACGCCCAACCTGCGAAGGTTGGGCGTTGTCGTCATCAGCGAAAGCGAAGCGGCTAGTCGGCGCGGGCCATCAGGGCCTCGGCGGCGCGGGTGGCGGCGGCGGCCACGGCGGGCACGCGGCCGGCAGCGTAGAAGTTGTGGTGGTAGTACGGCTGGTTCAAAGAGCTCACCATCACGCCGCCGTTGCAGGCCGAGTGGGCAAATTTGCCGTTTTTGAGGTAGATGCCCACGTGGTAGATGGGGCCTTTGCCACGACGGAAAAACACGAGGTCACCGGTCTGCATTTCGGCTTTGGCCACGCGCTGCGTGGTGCCAAACATAGAGCGCGACGAGCGCTGCAACGTGATGCCATATACTTCCTGAAATACCCGGCTCACGAAGCCCGAGCAGTCGGTACCGCGGCGCGAGCTGCTTCCGAAGCTATAAGGCGTTCCAATCCAATCGGTTACCGAGCGCAGCAAGTCCTTGTTCTCATCGAAGGCCAGGTGCAGGCCCAGGGTCTGGGCGTAGTAATGGTACGCGAGCGAGTCGCGCGAGGCAGCCAGCTCGGCGGGCGTGGGGGCGGGCGTTTCCGCAGCAGGTGTGGTGCCGGGCAGCGTGGGGGCGTTAGCGGGCAGTTCCGTCATCAGGTCCGGAAGCAGCGATGCTTCGGCCGCGACCGGTGCCAGAGCACGAGACGCCGCCGAAGCATCGGCCGGACGTTCAAAGAAGAAGGAGAGAGCTAGCGAACCAGCGGCGAGGCAATACAGGAGGCTGTTTTTCATTGTCCGTCGTTAGAGGGTAGGGGGGCAAAATCCGGATTCCAATTGGTGAGAAGGAAGGGCCGGCTAGTAGCTTTCTTAGGCGATAGGCAAGGCTGAAATCAGCCGAGTGAAGAAGTGATGAATCAAGTGCAACCCGTTGAAATTATATTGACTTCGGTACAGGTGGCTGGGTAAAACTAGGGCTAATAATTTGGACCAGCACCTTTTTCAATGGAAAAAATTATGTCATTCTTTATTAAATATAAATTTATGAGAGAAAATAACCTTTTTTGTTTGCAACCATCCCCGTTAGCGCCTCGTAAACGCGCGTCGCCTGGCCCTTCGTATCTTGCCCGTATGCAAATCCTTCGCACCCACGTCAACTCGCCCCTCGCCCGCATTGCCCGGCTCGTCCTCAAAGCCCCGCGCGTGGCCATGGTGGTGGGCCAAACGGTGCACCTGAGCGGCACCAGCCGCGAGGATTTTCTGGCCGATGCCGAGTGGGTGGCCCACGAGGCCGTGCACCTGCGCCAATACCGCGAGCACGGCCTGCTGCCTTTCCTCTGGAAATACCTCATCGAGTCGGCGCGGGTGGGCTACTACCACAATAAGTTTGAGGCCGAAGCCCGCGACGAAGCCCGCCGCGTGGTACTCGCCAACCCCAACCACACGCTGCGCCCGCTGCCCCGCCACGCCCAACAGCCCTGATACGAACTACCCGGCCGGGAAATAATCCGGGCATTCGGCAACCCCGCGCTAGTCGAATACGAATAAAACCCCACGCCCCACCCAGCTTCGGCAGCGGGGCCGCGTTTTATTTCTTCCATCTCCTTTTCCCGCCCAATTATTATGGATAACCAGAAAGACCAGTCCGGCACTACGCCCGGCCCGACCAACGCCAGCCGCCCCACCAACTCTTCCGCCGCTGCTGCTTCGGCCAGCGGGGCCGCTTCGTCATCTTCGCGCAAATCGGCCGCTACGCCCAGCGCTTCGGATGCTACCGCTAACCCCACCGCGCAAAGCACGGCCGCCACGCCCGATGCCCAAGCGCACACCACCGCCACCGCCGGTACCGACCGCCAGGGCGAGGGCGAGCAAACCAATACGGCCGCCAGCGCCCTGCTCGACACCGCGCTGAACAGCGGCAAAAAGTGGATGGAAGATTCCGGCGTGCTCGACAACGTGAACAAGCTGCCCCAGTCCATCAAAGACCTCGGCAACCGCGCCCTCGACCGCGTGAACGGCCTGACTACCACCCAGAAAGTAGTGGGCGGTGCCCTGATAGCCGCCGGCCTGGGCTGGCTGGCTACCCGCAAGGGCAAGTCGGCGGACGGCAGCAGCAGCAGCGCCTACAACTACGGCCGCCAGCGCGACGCCGGCAGCTACGGCCGCAAAAGCTACGGCTACCAGGCGCCCGACGCCAGCACCAGCCGCTCCGACAGCGGCTCGCCCTACGGCAACAGCGGCAGCCGCTTCGGCAGCAGTGGCAGCTACAACACGGAAGCCAGCTCGGCTGGCAACACCGGCATCAAGTCGGGCAGTGGCCGCGACGATAGCGGCTCGGCCTACGGCCAGGCCTCGGCCCACACCGACCACGGCGCGCAGTCGTCGGGCTCCGACTACAAAGCCAAAAGCACCGACTACCGCAGCATTGAGTAGCTAGCGCGTTGTTGACGCACGAAAAAGCCCCGCCTCAGCAATGAAGCGGGGCTTTTTCGTGCTGTTTCAAATCGTAATGCGTCAAATGGCTCCTGCTGAACATAACCAAGCTGATTCACTGCTCATGATGGGCACAGCGATTTTCAGTCCGACGCGGGCCGAACCGGAGTGAATCGGCAAAAACCGGCCTTTCGGCTCCTCCTTGCTCGAAAGGATACCGTTCGATTCGGATTGGCGGCTGGCAAAAAAAATATTTTGAATATATATTGAGATTTATTGCATAAATGGGGGGGGGGGAATACATTTGTCTGGTTATCATTTTTTTGCGTTCTACCCATGCAAACTCAACGACTACGTTTCCCGGCATTGCGGCCGGGCGGTTGGCCCTTGGCCCTGGTGCTGGCCGGTGCCAGCCTCGCGGGCTGCCACGACAAGCCCCAGGCGCTGCCCGACCCCTGCGCGGGGCAGCGGGCCAACCCGCTCACCATGCAGTTCATCGAGGCCTTCGGCACGCCCACGCCCGACACGGCCTACAACAACCAGTCGGTGGCGTTGCGGGGGCCGGGCGCACCTTATACCATCTATAAGTGGCTGATAGGGGCCATCGATGAGCGCACGGGGCGTACGGCGGTGGTCAGTTTCGACCAGCGCACGCTGGGCAGCATTCCCGTGCGCTTGATTGCCACACGCCCGCCCAACACCGCTTGCTTCAAAAACGACGACGGCGTGGACACGCTCACCCAAACGCTGACCCTGATGCCCTGGCGCGACCAGCGAGCGCCCATCTACGGCAAGTTCCAGGGCAGCAACAAGGACACGCCCCGCGACACGTTTACGGTGCGTATTTACCAAGGCCCCAATTTTGTTTACCCCAATAACCCGGCAGCTGAACCGAGTAATTACTTGCTTGGCATTCCCAAAGGCTGCCGCACGCCTTACCGTGACTTGGGGCTTACTTGGCGGGGCATCATAGGCAATAGCGGAGGGTGTACAGGTTTGGACATTACCAAAGGCTATATAACCACTCGCGACAGCATTCGCATCGAGTATCGTGCGCAGGTCATGCCTACCATCATTGATAAAGTCTTTTTGGGTAAGCGCGTCCGATAATTTTTAATTTTTCACCTTCAACTGTGGTTTATGAAATTTTTCTACCTCTTCGAGGTGGGGCTGCTTGTTACTGTGCTTGACCGGCAGCCGGCAATTTCGAAACGCCGGTCGACCTCCACGGCTTCCGAGCCGGTATTTACTACTGCACGTTGCACGCCGCCAGCCAACACAAAGTCGAAAGAATTGTAGTCATCGATTAGGGCCTGTTTTTAGCCCACGCCTGCCCCTGTTTTTCTGTTAAACCAGGAAAACAGGGGCAGCGTTTTGGGGGCTGCACGCCTCACCGCTTTTCCTTTGCGTTTCATCGTCATGTCCTTTCCCATGAAGCCCGTCGCGCTCGCCATCTTGCTGGCCCTACTGCAACTGCCCGGTCGGGCAGCCCAGGCCCAAACCGCCCCCGAGCCGGCCATAGCTTCGGCTCCGGCCCCAACTGCGCCCCCGCATCTGATACTGGTAACCATTAATTGGTGGGAAAGCCGATTCGGTAGCACCCTGTTTCTGACGGCCTTGTTCGATACCAACGGACAAGGGCTGGCCGGCCTGAGCGAAGCCGAGCTGAACAAAAAATACGCGAAGGTGCCGAGGCCGGCATCGCCGGTTTCCATCATCAATTTCGTGGTGCAAAGCGGCTACCGGGTGGTCAGCTTCACCACCACGCAGGGCGGGGCCGGGGCCGATGCCAGCCGCTACAGCGTCACCAACGGCTACGTGTTCCTCTGCGAGCAGGTGCGCTAGCCCACGGCTGGCCACGGACGGACCACCGCCGGCGCTGCCCACAAAGGCTAGCCGAACAAAGCAAGCGGGTATCATTTCAACACGCTCCCTGATTCGTGGAATGTTGGAATGATACCCGCTTCCCTTGTTCGGCTGGGCGCTTACGAAGTGCTATTACGCGGCGGGCAATAGCGCGAACTTGGTCGTTCGCATCCCTGAGCCATTAAAGCCGTCCGAACGGCACGGGGACGCGAACGGCTAAGTTCGCGCTACACCCTCGGCGGCGCTTTAGGCAATGCACTGCGTAACAGCAGTTACTATTTGGGGCAGTGGCGCGGCGCGCGGCATAATGACCGTTTTTCCCCGGTTACTTTGGCCCGACTATCTAGATGTTCATGGCCGACTCGCGGCGGCGCATCTTGCCGGCCGGGATGCCAAACATCATCTTGAAGCGGCGGCAGAAATAGGCGGTGTCTTTGTAGCCTACCTCTTTGCCGATGTCGCGGATGCTTTTCTTCGTCGTGCGCAGCAGGAACACGGCGCGTTCCATGCGCTGGTACTCGATGTAGTCCTGCGGGTTGATGTTGGTCAGCATCTTGAAATACTGGCCCACGTAGTCCTCGCTCACGTTGGCCACGCCCGAGAGGACTTTGTTCGACAGGTCGCCGCCCAGGTTCTCCTTGATGTAGTTGAACAGGTCGATGAGGCGCGGGTCTTTGAAGTAAGTGCTGTTGGTGGCGAGCTGCTCCACAAACATGTTGTTGCGCAACACGTAGCGCACCACTTCCACCACAATGTTCTCGGTGTAGATGTTGATGAGGCGCTCGCGGCCGGGCAGGTCCTGCATGCTCTCTTCCACCACTTTAATGACCAGGTTGGCCAGCTTCGACTGTCCCGAGATGAGGAAGGCGGGCACGTCGAGCGAGGCGAAGAAGTTCACCGAATCGAACACCTTGGCTTCGAAGCTCACGAAGCTGTGGCTTTCGGCCTCGTCGCCGATGAGGTCGAGGCTGTCGTTGGAGTGGAAGAACTTGTCTTTATTAGAAATCAGGTCGTCGTTGCTGATGACGCGGTTTTTCTGGTCGATGCCGTAGTTCACGCGGGTAGGGCGGCCGCCGGGAATGAACAGCATCTCGCCTTCTTCTACCACCAGCTGCTCTTCGCCAAAGGTGAGGTGGCCTTTATGCAATAGAATCAGGTTATTACCAACATCATAGGAATTGCGCACCGTGAAGGCTTGGTGCAACACCAGGTTTTTGGCCTTGATGTAGCGCACGCCCAACGACTCGATGACTTTATTGTAATCTTCCATAATTGAACCAGTCTTAAAGACCGAAATAAGGTGCGGAATGGGTAAAAAAATGGCTACCGCAGTGCAAGATAACACCTTGAAATTCACAAAAACAAGAAACCCAGCCGAAAACGGGCTGGGTTTAGTGCAATGAATCTGTTTTTTAGGCAATTCCGACTTTATTTGAGCAATTCCCGAGAAATCACAATTTTCTGTATTTCGGAAGTGCCCTCATAAATCTGGGTAATCTTGGCATCGCGCATGAAGCGCTCCACGTGGTACTCCTTCACGAAGCCGTAGCCGCCGTGAATCTGGACGGCCTCCACGGCCGAATCCATGGCCACTTTCGAGGCGAAGAGCTTGGCCATCGCGCCCGACTTGGCGTAGTCGGCGTGGTTGTCCTTATCGACGGCGGCTTGCAGGCAGAGCAGGCGGGCGGCGTCGACGTTGGTGGCCATGTCGGCCAGCTTGAACTGAATGGCCTGGTGCTGCGAAATCGGCACGCCGAAGGCTTTGCGCTCCTTAGCGTACTTCAGGCTGAGCTCCAGCGAGCCCGAGGCAATGCCGAGGGCTTGGGCGGCAATGCCAATACGGCCGCCGGCCAGCACCTGCATGGCAAACTTAAAGCCGAAGCCATCGGCTCCGATGCGGTTTTCCTTGGGCACCTTCACGTCGGTGAACATCAGCGAGCAGGTGTCGGAGCCGCGAATGCCGAGCTTGTTCTCTTTGGGACCCTGGATGAAGCCGGGCATGTCTTTATCAACGATGAGCACGTTGATGCCGCGCGACTTCAGCTCAGGGTTGGTTTGGGCGATAACAAGGTACACCGAGGCGGTGGTGCCGTTGGTAATCCAGTTCTTGGTGCCGTTCAGCAAGTAATGGCCGCCCATGTCCTCGGCGGTGGTGCGCTGGCTGGTGGCGTCGGAGCCGGCTTCGGGCTCGCTGAGGGCGAAAGCCCCGATGATTTCGCCCGAGCACAGGCGGGGCAGGTACTTCTGCTTCTGCTCCTCGGTGCCGTACTGCTCCAGGCCCCAGCATACCAGCGAGTTGTTCACGCTCATAATCACCGAGCACGAGGCATCGACTTTGCTGATTTCCTCCATGGCCAGCACGTAGCTCACGGTATCGAGGCCGGAGCCGCCGTACTCGGGGCTCACCATCATGCCCATGAAGCCGAGCTCGCCCATCTTTTTCACCTGCGCGGCGGGGAATTTCTGGTGCTCGTCGCGCTCAATCACGCCGGCCCACAGCTCGCTCTGGGCAAAGTCGCGGGCGGCGTCGCGCACGGCGAGCTGCTCTTCGGTGAGGTCGTAAATATTGGGGGAAG
>JALYUH010000522.1 GCA_030853985.1 Bacteroidota bacterium
ATACTTAGCGGTGCCTCCCGGCAGGAAACTTCGGGATGAGCAGGGGGTTAACTCAGGGAAACCTGTTCGTGGCCAACGGGCCGCGATGGCAATCCTGAGCCAAGCCAGGGAATGGTCATCAAAGTACCTGGAAGGTGCAGAGACTAGGAAGTGAGCAGACCATGCAATACGCTTCCACCAACGCCCCCCACCTACGTCCGCCTCGTGGCAGATATGGTGATGAGATAGTCCAACTACTCCGGGAAACCGGAGGAAAGTGAATCAGCAGGTCCTTGGTTCGATTCCAAGTGGGCCCACAAAAAAGCCCCTTGCAGCAATGCAAGGGGCTTTTTTGTATAAAAAAATCGGCCTGTGCGGCCACCGCCAGCAGATAGGGCCGGGAAGCTTGGCAAAACGCCGGCTCGGGGAGCTAGTTGAGCCACATGCGCTCGAAGAATTCGAAGCGGTGCGGGGCAAAGGCATTGAAATACGGGGCCTCGCCCTCGAAGCCCAGCACGTGCACCAGGTCCAGGCCTTCGGTGCGGCTCTCGACCACGCGCACGGCGTAGGCCTGGCCCTGCACCGGCCAGTCGCCCACGTGGTTGGCCGGCCGGTTGCCAGCATCTACGCAAATGGCGTAGTCCAGAAAAGGAGCCGCCGAAGTGGCTTCGGCAAAGGTGTGGTTCGCGATTTCCATAAGAACGAAACGTTATCGAAAAACCCCAACCACGCGGGCGGGAATTTCGTGCAATTTATTATGCCGTACCTCCCGGGCAGATGCTGCCGGAATCAAGCTACTCCGTGCGCCGCAGGCCCAGCACGCCAATGATAATGAGGCTGGTAAAGAAGATGCTTTGCCAGGAAAGCGACTGCTTGAGGTAAACTGTATCGACCAGCTTGATGCCGACGACGGCCAGCGCCATCCAGGCCGAGTAGGCGGTGGCCGTGGGAATATTGCGCATGGCCTGCGACAGAAAAATGACGTTGGCCAGCCCGAAGCCCACGTAGGCCAGCAGCGGTAGCACCGGCAGCAGCAGCGCCGGCTGCCCCAGGCTGTGTGCCCAGGCAATCTCCTTGATGCGCTGCATGCTCAGCGCCTTGAGGCTATACGTCCAGCAAACCTCCATGAAAGAGGCCAGAAACAGCGAAAACCAGGGATTGAGCAAAACTAGCGGGAAAGGGCGGCGGAAGTAGGTGCGGCCGTTTCAGCGGCCGGGGCTTCGCCAAAATTACCGCCCGGGCGCTGCGCCGGAATGGTTTCGGCGTAGGGCTCGGGCACGGGCCAGCCGTGCAGGGGCTTGAGGGCCGGCACGCGGTTGGTAAGTTGGGTGAGCAGCCGCCCGCGGATGCCGTGGTAGGCCCGGAACAGCGGCGAGCGGCGGGCCAGTTCGGCTTCATCGAACCGGGCTACGGAAAAGACGTGCTGGCTGAAATAATCCTTCGGAAAAGCGTAGGGCAGGCCCCATTTCAGGGGCTTGTGGTCGGGCCGGTAGGCGGTGCCAAAAATCCAGTCCCAAAAGGCGAATTTGGTGGAAAAGTTGGCGTAGAACACTTCCTCATGGTCGGCGTGGTGCCAGAGGTGCATCTCGGGGCCATTGATGAAATACTGCAGGCGGCCCGAGCGCACATCGATGTTGCAGTGAATCCAGATGCCCCACACGGCATCTATGCAGGCCTTGATGGGCACCACCATGGGGTCGGCCCCGAGTAAGACAATGGGCGCAAACTCAATGGTTTGGTTGATGATGATTTCGAGCGCGTGCGAGCGGGAGCCCGCCAGCCAATCCACCTGCTTGCCCGAGTGGTGCGCCTCATGGGTGCGCCAGAACAGCGGGCTGCTGTGCTGAAACCGGTGGAACCAGTAGATGTAGAAGTCGTGGGTAATCACGAAAAACAGCACCTGCGCCCAAATTGGCCAGCCCGTTACAAAATGCAGCTTCGAGAACCCAAAATGCTGGTCCAGCGGCAGAATGAGGTAGTCGAAGATGATGATTTTCAGCGCGAAGCTCTGCACGAAGGTGTAAAGCACCAAATCGGTCCAGAAGCCCTCGCGGAAAAACGGCAGCCCCTTGCGGTACGGGATGATGCGCTCCAGCGTAATCACCAGGGCCACCCAAACGAGCAGAATGGCTGTGGTGATAAGTTCTACGTTGTGCATGAGCGTGTTAGTTAAGAGCGTCGTGTCGAGCGCAGCCGAGATATCTTGCGTGGGCTAGTAACTCAATCGGTTGGATTACTACTCCACGCGAGATGGCTCGGCTGCGCTCAACATGGCGTTTCTGCTTAGTTCAGCAATTCAACCGAAATGTCCTACTCCTGGTTCGGCGTGAGCTCGCGGCGCAGGCGGGCGCGGGGCTCCAGCTCGGAGTCGTACACGCGCTTGATGCCATCGCCGAGGCTTTCTTCCACGTCGCGGATGTCGCGCACGAGCTTGGCCATGCCGCCGGGCTCCACGCTCGCGGCGTGGTCGGAGCCCCAGGTAGCGCGGTCCAGCGTGAAATGGCGTTCCACGAAGCTGGCCCCCAGCACTACGGCGGCCACGGTGGTGGCCAGGCCGGTTTCGTGGCCCGAGTAGCCAATGGGCGTGCCGGGGAACATGGCTTGCAGGGTGGGCACCATACGCAGGTTCAACTCGGGCGGCGGGCAGGGATAGGAGGAAGTGGAATGCGCAATCATCAGCTTATCAAGCCCTACCCACTTCACGGCCTGGTTGATTTCGTCCACGGTGCTCATGCCGGTGCTTAGCATGAGGGGGCGGCCGGTGGCGCGCACGCGGTCGAGCA
>JALYUH010000533.1 GCA_030853985.1 Bacteroidota bacterium
GGCCGGAACACGTCCACATAGGTAACCGTGCCGTCACGCAGCGTCACGGCGACGTCCTTGTCAAACACGATGTCCACCGGCAGGGGCCGGAAGGCCGGCGTGAGCTGGGTCCCGGCCGGCAGGGTGCGCGTGCCGGGCTCAAAGTTGCTCAACACGCCGTACCGGTCATTGCCCGGAACCAAGGGCTGGGACGGCATGAAAATTTTCTGGTTATCGCTCATCGCAGAATCCTTTCAACTAGTGACCGCAGCACCGATGCCCGGCCCACCGCAAAAGTATACCCCCGATTGCAAAAAATCAACATGTGTTGAGATAATGATTAATTTTTTAAGAGACATCTTTTCAGCACCTTAATTTTGTCAGTAGGGCGCCTTTTAGGTGCGTTATAAGTAGAGCTAATCATGGAGAAAAGCAGTTCCCCTAAGGTGCGGCGCGGTCGGCGGCCAGGAACCAACAGCACGCGCGAAACCGTCCTCAAGGCAGCGCGCGCCTGCTTCGCCCGCGACGGGTTCGCCGCCACCACCATTCGCCTGATTGCTGCGGACGCGGGGGTCGACGTGTCCCAAGTCATGCAATTCTTTGGGTCGAAGAACGAGCTGTTCGCGGCGGTGATGGCCGTTCCCCGGGCCGCAATGGACCGTATCAGCACCGTATTTGAGGGCCCCGATGAGCACCTCGGTGAGCGGGTGGTCCGCGCCTTCCTCACCTCGTGGGAGGACATCCCAGCGGAGTCGGAGCCGCTTATGGCGATGCTGCGCGGGGCGATTGGCAGCGAACACGCCCGCGTTCAGCTGCGCGACTTTATTCAATCCCGGTTGATGGCTGGGCTTGGCGCGGCGCACGGGCCCGACGCGATGCTGCGGGCAGGCCTGGCGTCGGCCATGCTCGTCGGCGTCATCACCAGCCGTCGCGTCATCGGCGTACCGCTGCTGGTGGCCGCAGAGCCGGACCAACTGGTCGCCCTCATCGCCCCGGCCATTCAAGGAATTCTGGCTCCACCCGTGACCAGAGGCAGTGAGTTGCCGCCTAATTTGGGGTAGCGTAAAGTAGGAATGGTAGCCAAATCCGCTAAATAAATTCAGGGCCGACGTGCAGCAAGCCTTCGCGCAATTGGAGACCCGGCACACGGCCGGTAAGGTGGTGCTGGTGCCCTAGCGCGTGGCTGAGCAGGGAGACCACTCAAACCCCTGATGTCCTTTTTTTCGCCCTTAAGGCGCTGTGTTTTCCGTTTTCTGAGATAGACTGAGCGTGTTGTTGCGCGTCTCGTTGCGCGTCTCGTTGCGCTGCTTCGCCGTAATTACAGGTGCTGGCCGCCCGATACCTCAATGCGTTGGGCCGTAATCCAGTGGGCGGCATCGGTGCAGAGGAAGGCCACCACCGGGCCAATGTCGGTGGGCTGGCCAGTGCGGCCCAGCGCCGTGAGGGTGGCAATGTGGGCGGCTACCTGCGGGTTGTCGCGCACGATGCCACCGCTAAAGTCGGTGGCCGTGGCACCGGGGGCCACCACGTTCACCGTGATGTTGCGCTCGCCCAACTCCTGGGCCTGGTGCTTGGTGAGCACCTCAATGGCCCCCTTCATGCTGGCGTAGGCCGCCCGCTTGGGATACACGCTGCGCGTGAGACCGGAGGAAATGTTGACGATGCTGCCCCCGTCGTTGAGCAGGGAAAGGGCTGCCTGGGTCAGGAAGAACACGCCTTTGAATTGCACGTTCATCACCTGGTCGAACTCGGCTTCGGTGGTTTCAGCAAACGAGGCCCCGAGGCCCGCGCCGGCGTTGTTGATGAGAAAGTCGAAGTGGTCGGTGCCGAACGTAGTCGTCAACGTGTTTTTTACTTGCGTAAAGAAGGCGTCGAAGCTGGCCACGTTGCCCGCTTCGAGCTGCAAATAAGCGGCCTTTTGGCCCAGCGCCTCGATTTCGGCCACGACGGCTTTGGCGTCGTCCTCTTTGCTCTGGTAGGTGATGATGACGTTAAAGCCAAGCTTGGCCAGGCTCAGGGCTGTGTCTTTGCCGATGCCGCGGCTACCGCCGGTAACCAGGCCGATTTTGGGAGTGCTCATAAAGAGAAGGTTAAGTGATATACCAAGTACCGCACAAAGGTCGCCCGCCAAACCGGGGCCGCGGTTGGGCACAGCAATCCGGTTTTTGCTCGAATCAATCCAATTGGCTACTGCCGGAAGGTAGCCGGGGACACGGCGGTGTGGCGCTTGAAAAAGTGGGAGAAATCGGCCACTTCCGCGAAGCCCAGGCTATCGGCCACCTGCGAAATGGTCCAGGTGGGTTGTTGCAGCAGCCGCTTGGCCTCCTCGACATACCGCGTGGCGATGAGCTCGGTCGTGGTGCGCCCGGTGTGCTGCTTCAGGGCCTTGTTGAGGTGGTTGACGTGCACCGCCAGGCGGTCGGCGTAGTCTTTGGCGGTGCGCAATGCGGGCGGTTGCTGCGGGGCCTGAATGGGAAACTGCCGCTCCAGCAGCTCGTTGAACAGCGTGGCAATGCGCGCCGCGGCCGTGAGCACTGGTTGCCGCAAGGGTAGCGGCTGCAACTTCTGCCCCGCGTGGATTAATTCCAGCACGTAGGTGCGCAGCAGGTCGTATTTGTAGAGGTAGGACGAGGTCAGCTCGTGCTCCATTTTCTGAAAAATACCCTCCAGCTCGCTCCATTCCGCCTCCGGCACTCCAAAGACCGGGTAGCCGCTGGCCTGAAACAGGGGCAACTCGTCCAGCAGCACGCCGCTCTTGGCCGGCAGCAGGAACTCACTCGTGAACACGCAGAAGCGCCCGGCCTGCGCCATGTCCTGCGGCAGCCAGCGGTAGGGCACCTTGGGCGTAGCAAAGAGCAGGGCGCTCTGGTCCAGCTCAATGACTTTATTGGTGTATTCGGCCCGGCTGCGGCCCCGAATCAGGCTGATTTTGTAGTACGCCCGCCGGTCGTAAAGCATCGGCAGCTCCGGGTAGTCGCCAAATTGGTCGGCAATGTTAAACACGTTGAAGTGTCCGGTTTCCCGCTCCCCGTCCGGGGGCCGCAGCGTGTGCGGCTCGGCGGCCACGGCCGTGGCGAAGCGCTGGTAAAACTCATCGAGCGAAGTAGCTTTCATGCCCCTCGTTACGAACGCAGATTTTTTTCGGTTACCCCGCC
>JALYUH010000539.1 GCA_030853985.1 Bacteroidota bacterium
TTCGAGTACGCGGACTCGCAGCGTCCACGCTACAGTACCTTTGCGCCTTCGAATTTGCTTCGCTTTCCCATGACTGAAATCACCATTGGCGGCCGCCGGGTTGGCCCCGCCCACAAGCCGTTCATCATCGCCGAGATGTCGGGCAACCACAACCAGAGCCTCGAACGCGCCTTGGCCCTGGTGGATGCCGCCGCCGCGACCGGCGTGGATGCGCTTAAGCTGCAGACTTATACTGCCGATACCATTACGATGGATACCGGCTTCGCCATTGATGAGGAGGGCCGCTCGCTGTGGGAAGGTAAGAACCTGTATCAGCTTTACCAGGAGGCCCACACGCCCTGGGAATGGCACGCCGAGCTGTTTGCCCGCGCCCGGCAGCACGGCATGCTGGCTTTCAGCACGCCGTTTGATGAGACGGCAGTGGATTTCCTGGAGTCGCTGGACGTGCCGGCCTACAAGATTGCCTCGTTTGAAAACGCGCACTGGCCGCTGTTGCGCAAGGTAGCCGCAACGAGCAAACCGGTCATTATCAGCACGGGTGCCGCTACGTTGGCCGAAATTGACGAGGCCGTGCGGGTGCTGCGGGCGGCGGGCTGCCGCGAGCTGGTGCTGCTCAAATGCACCAGCACCTACCCCGCCACGCCCGCCAACACCAACCTGCGCACCATCCCGGTGCTGGCCGAAACCTTCGGCTGCCCCGTTGGCCTAAGCGACCACACCATGGGCGTGGGCGCGAGCATCGCCGCCGTGGCCCTGGGGGCCTGCGTGATTGAGAAGCACTTCACCCTGCGCCGCACCGACGGTGGCGTGGACTCGGCCTTCTCGATGGAACCGCACGAGTTGAAGCTGCTGGTGGAAGAAACCGAGCGCGCGCAGCTGGCGCTGGGCACCGTGCAGCTTTGCATCCAGGACGCGGAGAAGAAAAGCCGCATGTATAAGCGCAGCATTTACGTGGCCAAGCCGATTGCGGCGGGCGAGCAATTCACCACCGATAACCTGAAAATCATTCGCCCCGGCGACGGCCTCTGGCCCCGCCACTGGGAAACCGTGCTAGGCCGCAAAGCCGTGAAGGACCTCAAGCCCGGCACCCCGCTCACGTGGGAAGCGATTTAATAGATGAGGGTATTTTAGCTGGAATTTCAGGTTTCGCACGCATGTCGACTTTACCCACAGCAACAACTCCTGCCCGCCTGCCCGCCTACCCGCCTACCTTAATCGAGCGCCTGCGCGACATCTTGCAGCTGCGCTTTACCGATATTTTCGCGGCCCTGTCGCCGGCGGCCCTGGCAGATATTTCGCCGGCCAACCCCACCAAACGCCTGGCGCGAGTGCTAGGGTATGTCGGACTGCGGCTGGTGGGCAATATCTTCCGGCCTATCAACAACCGCGAGGAGCTGACCGGCAAAGTCTGGCTTTACGTGGTGAGTGCCAACAACTACGACGCGCTGGCCTTCCTGGCCGAGGCGCGCCCCGATGCCGTGCTGGTAGCCGGCCAGGCTAAAAACATCGGGCGCTACAACGCGGTGGTGAACCGGCTTTCGCTGCGGCGCAAGCTGCTCTACTACTGGCAGTTTCCGGGCGCGTATCTGGGGCTGAGGCAGCTGGTTGGAACACGGGCGACGCGGTTTTTCGACTTCATTTTCTACGCCATCGGCTACTACGAGGTGTATCGGCGGGCGCTACGCCAGCTCCGGCCCTGGGCCGTGGTGTTTTCCAACGACCACAACGACGATACCCGCTCGCTGCTGCTGGCCTGCCGCACCGAGGGCGTGCCCACGGCTTATGTGCAGCACGCCAGCGTGAGCACCAACTTCCCGCCGCTGGGCTTCGACTTGAGCTTGCTTGAGGGGCAGGATGCGCTCGACAAATACCGCCAATGCGGCCCCATTGCGGGCCAGGTGAAGTTGGTGGGTATGCCCAAAGCCGACGCTTACCTGGGGCGCCGCAACACCGCGCCCGCCATACGCCGCGTGGGTCTGGCCTGCAACATTCACGACCCGCTGCCGGCCCTGACCGAAACCCTGGCGTACCTCACCCGCGAGCTGCCTGAACTTACCTTCACGCTGCGGCCGCACCCCAGCGACGGGCGTGACTTTGGCCCGCTGCGGCAGCTGCTGCCGGGCCTGCACTGGTCGGATGCGCGGCAGGAAAACGTGTTTGAGTTCCTGCTGAAACAGGACGCGCTGGTGGCCGCCGACACCTCTACCCACCTCGAAGCGGTGATGCTGAACGTGGCCAGCATCTACTACCGTTTTGCCGCCAACCCGCTCACCGACGACTACTACGGTTACGCCGCCCGCGGCCTGGTGGAACGGGCTGATACACCCGCCGCCCTGGCCGAAATCCTGCGCCGCTACGCCCAGCACAAACCCGCCGACCTGTACCAAAGGGCCAACTATTACAACGCCACGCTGGGCACTCCCGACGAAGGGCACAGCCGCGAGCGCACTGCTGATGCCTTAAATAGCTGGTTGAATGAATCAAATTCAAAAACCTGAAATTCAGTTAATTTTGCATTGATGCCCATCGCGGATGTTTCGCCAGCACTTTTCCTCGCCACTACCGTTTCGGTATCGGCCGGAATGCGGCTGGACTACGTGTTACGACACTTCGCCCTGGCTTACGCGCAGATGCCAGAGGACTTGATTGGCTATGCGACCAGCCACCGGCCCATCGAAATAATCGATGGCGCAACCGACTTTTTCCAGCGGGGCAAACCTTACCCGGCGGCCCCGAACTACCGGGAATGGGCCGGCCAGCGCATCCCTTTTTTCTTCGACAGCTGGGCGGACGCACCGCTGCTTGCCCGCAGTCCTGGCCGGGCTGTCATCCAGGCCGACATCATCTCGGCCGCCTTCTATTTGCTTAGCGGCTGGCAGGAATATTTCTCCGAAACCCGCGACCGGCACGGCCGCTTTCCCTACGTGGCCAGCGTGCAGCAGCAGTATGGTTTTGTGGCGCTGCCAGTGGTCAACTACTATTTCGACGTGCTGCGGGCGGCGGTGGAACACGTCACGGGCCAGCCGCTGCGCCCACGCCGCTGGGCGGCGGACGCACCGTTTGCCGCCTTCATCAGCCATGATATCGACCTGCTGCGCAGCGGCTGGAAAGCGCCGGCCAAAGCCGCTCTGCAAAGTGGTCAGCTCTTCCAATTCGGCCGTCACCTCTGGCAACACCTCACGCGGCCCGACGCTTGGGACAACCTGGAAGCCGTAGCCGCTAGTGTGGCAGCATACCGAGCGCACTCCACGTTCTTCATCCTACCCGAGCATCGCGCCGGAGCCGATGGTACGCCCAACGCCGACTATTCCCTAACCCCGGCGCTTCGTCAGCGGTTGGAGCAGTTGCAGCAGCAGGGCCATGAAATTGGCTTGCATGGCAGCATCGGGACAGCCATTGATGCGCGGCACCTGGCAGCTGAAGCCCGCATCACCCCAGGCCTGCGCTTTCATTACCTGCGCTGGGAGCCGCGCCTCACCCCGGCCATCATTGCTACAGTGGGCGGCTTTGCCTACGATTCAACCTTGGGCTTTGCCGAGCATTTTGGGTTTCGACATTCTTACTGTCTTCCCTTCTATCCGTTCGACTTCGCGACCGGGGCTGGGCATACGTTTCTTGAAATCCCGCTTCAGGTAATGGATGCGACGCTGCATCATCCCCGATACCTGCAGCTGCAGGCCGACGAGATTTTGCCAGCCTTACAGCCCATGTTTGCCGAGGTGGCTAAGTTCGGCGGCGTGGCGAGCGTGCTTTGGCACAACGACCATTTCGACCCGGCTAACACCACCACCGGCCCCCGCCAGTTTGCCGAAATTATGGCCCACTTGCAGCAACTCGGCGCAGCTTTCCTCACCGGAAGCCAGATTGTAGCCGAACTTCGCGCCTCGTAGCACCTGCTGTAGCGGGTACTTTTTCTCGATGCACCAGCCAAAGCAGGTGCTACATTCTATTCCTCCCCACTAGTGGGCATCGTTCAGCGCCAGGGCATCCGCAACACCCTTATTTCCTACGTCGGCCTGGTCATCGGCTTTGCCAATACCATTCTCGTGCTGCCGCGCCTGCTCTCGCCAACCCAGATTGGCCTTGTGGCCAGCGTGTTGCTGCCGCTGGCCACCATTGGGGCGCAGGTGGCGTCGTTCGGGTTTGCCAATATGGGCATTCGGTATTTTCCGTTTTTTCGGAATCAGGGGCGCAACCACGCGGGCTTTTTACCGCTGCTGCTGGGGCCGCCGCTGTTGGGTTTTGTGGTGGTGGCGCTGGCCCTGCTGCTGGGCAAGCCGCTGTTGCTGCACTGGTACGCCAAGGGCGACGCGGCCCTGCTGGCACCGCACTATCTGGCGGCAATTGCGCTGGCGGGCTGCATCATGCTGGGCTCCTTGCAGGACGCGTATCTGCGCTCACTCTACCACACGTCGTTCTCCTCGTTTTGCCAGGAAATTCTGCTGCGCCTGATGCTAGTGGGCGCGGCCGTGGCTTACAGTCAGGGCGTTATCAGCTTCCACGGTTTTGTGCTGGCCTACGTGGGGGCGTACGCCGTGGTCGCGGTGCTGCTGGCCGTTTATTTGGCCGCCATTGGCGAGCTACACCTGCGGCCCACGCGGGCGGCCCTGCGCATCAAGCCGCTGCGCGAAATGCTGGGCTTTGGCGCCTTCGTGCTGCTAAGCAATATTTCCGGCACGGTGCTGCTCAACATCGACAGCCTGATGGTGGGCACCAAAGTCAGCCTGGCAGCGGCGGGTATCTACCTCATTGCCACCAATGTAAGCACGGCCCTCGTGCTGCCGTTCCGGGCGCTCTACAAAACGGCTTTCACGCTCATTGCCGAATACTGGAAGGAAGACAATATGGCCAAGATGGCCGACTTCTACCGCCGCAGCACGCGCATCAATACGTTGCTGGGCTGCTATTTAGCGTTGGGCATTGGCTTGAATCTGGACTTCATTTACGGCCTCATTCACCGGCCCGAGTATGCGGTGGGCACTACGGCCGTGCTCTTGCTGCTGGCCGGCCGGCTGTTCGACGGCATCACCGGCGTCAACAGCATTATTGTGGCTACGTCGCCGCGCTACCGCTTCGATTTGGTATTCAACGTCTCGCTCGCTGCCGCCGTGGTAGTGCTCAACTGGCTGCTGATTCCGCGTCTGGCACTGGCCGGGGCCGCGTTGGCCTACTGCATCGCACTGGTCAGCATCAACACCGTGCGGACGTGGTTTGTGTGGCGCAACTACGGCATGCAGCCGTTTGATGGCAGCACGGCGCGCATTCTGGCGGTGGCGGCCGGCGCGGGTTTCGTGGCCTGGGTACTGCCCGATACCGGCCACGCATTTCTCACGCTACTCATGCGCGGCGGCGTCCTCACGGTGCTCTACGGAGTTGGTGTGTGGCTCACGGGCTCCGCACCGGAGGCGGCCGGTTTGGCCGCCAGCCTCCGGGCCCGGCTGGCCCGCTGATACCCAAAAAAAGGGCGAGCCAGATGGTTCGCCCTCCTTTTCGAGGCAATAATCGCAAATCCTTAGCAGCAGCCTCCCGGCAGGGCATCGGCACTGGCCACAACCGGCGCCGTGCCGCGGTCGAACAAGCCGAAATGCTGGCTGGTGTCGCCCAGCACGTTAAAGTGGGCGCCGTAGCGCGTATCGGCCACCATGGCGGCGGTGTTGCCGCACACCAGCATGGGGCGGCCGGTTTCGAAGGTGTGGTGGTCGTCGAGCACGAATTGGTGGGGCTGGCCGGGCACGGTGCCCAGGTAGGTGGCCACCTGGCCGTGGTCTTCGCACTTGTCTTCGATGTCGAGATTAAAGGCGCGTACCGTGAGCGAGTAGAAGGCGATGTTGCCCACCTTAGTCTCAATCTCGGGGTTGTTGATGGTGAGGCGGCGGCTGCTCAACAAGCGGTAGTCGTTGATGCCCAAGCGCAGCAGCAGGCGGCGGAAATCCTCCGTGTACATGGCGCCGCTAAGGCATTCGCCGTACAAAATCGGGTCCTGGCGCAGGGTTTCGGGCACGCGGCGGTCGGCAAACACGTCGGCGATGAACAGCTCGCCGCCGGGCTTCAGCACCCGGAAAATCTCGCGATAAGTAGCCTCTTTGTCAGTGCTTAAGTTGAGCACGCAGTTGCTCACCACCAAGTCCACGCTGTTGTCGGGGATGTTGGCCGATTTCAGGTCCTCAATGTAGCCATGGCGGAACTCCACGTTGGGCTGGGCGTAGCCGAACTTATTGGTGTGCGCCACGATGTGGCGGCGGGCCACGTCGAGCTGCTCCTCGGTCATGTCCACGCCGATAACGTGGCCATGCTCGCCCACCAGCTTGGAGAGCAAGTAGGCATCACGGCCCGAGCCGGAACCCAAATCGAGCACCGTAATGCCTTCAATCGCATCCGGAATGCACACGCCACAGCCGTAGTATTTATCCAGCACCTCGGGCTCAAGCTGCGACAGAATGCGGCGGTGGGCCAGCGGAATGTCGTCGGTGCAGCAGGCATTGGTGAGC
>JALYUH010000061.1 GCA_030853985.1 Bacteroidota bacterium
ACCAGGTCGCCATCAACCTGGCTTCGATGACTTATATGGCGGCCAGCGGCATTGCGGCGGCGGCCACCATTCGGGTGGGGCGGCTGGCGGGGGCGGGCAGCCGGGCCGAGGCGCGCCTGGCCGGTGCGGCGGCCTACGTGCTGGGCTTCGCCTTTATGTGCGGCATGGGGCTGCTCTTCATTCTGTTTCGGCACCACGCGCCGCTGCTCTACAGCCACGACCCGGCGGTGGTGGCCCAGGCCGGCACGCTGCTGCTCATCGCGGCCCTGTTTCAGGTGTCGGATGGCGTGCAGGTGGTGGGGCTGGGCGCGCTGCGCGGCCTCGGCGACGTGAAGATGCCCTCGGTGGTGGCGCTGCTGGCCTACTGGGCGGTGGCCCTGCCGCTGGGCTACTGGCTGGGCTTTGGGCTGCGCCTGGGCGCGCCGGGGGTGTGGGCGGGCCTGCTCGTGGGCCTCAGCATCGTGGCCGGGGTGCTGCTGGTGCGCTTCCGCCGCGAAACCGCGCCCGAGTACGTGGCCCCCGTGCCCGCGCCCGAGCTGGCATAGCCGGCCGGAACGGTTTTTGACCAAGCGTTGTCGGCCCTTTAGCTGATACTTATTCTCCTCCCCATGATTTCATTCCTTTCCCCGCTGCTGCTGCTGGCGGGCCTGCTGCAAGCCCCGGCTGGCCAGGCCCCGGCCGCCAAACCCGTGCCGGCCCCGATGATTGTCTGGTCGGTGGCCCGCCGCCTCACGCTGGCCGATTTCCAGGCCCGCGCCCCAATGGGCGACCCACTGTCGGCTTCCACTTCCTCCAACATCAAGGCCGACGCGGCGTGCAAGGACTACGTGTTTAGCAGCATCGTGGCGGCTACGTTCGACCCTAATACTTCGTGGGTGCGCTCGCAAAAGGTGTCGGAAACCCTGCTGCGGCACGAGCAGCTGCACTTCGACATCACGGAAGCTTACGCCCGCATCATGCGTCAGAAGCTCCAAGCGTTTGCCGCCAAAGCCAACTGCGAGAAGCTCCAGCCGGGCTTCAACAACACCACCAAGCTGGTGTACGCGGCCTGGGACAACGAGCAGAACCGCTACGACCAGGAAACCAACCACGGCCTGAACGCCGCCCGCCAGGCCCTCTGGGAAAAGCAGACCGCCGCCAAGCTGGAAATGCTCAAACCCTTCGCCCAATAGCCCATTCCGATGCCGGAAACTGCACTTTCCTGGGCCGAGTTCGAGCGCGTAGACCTGCGCGTGGGCACCATCGTGGAGGCCCGCGCCTTTCCCGAAGCGCGCCGCCCGGCTTACCAGCTGCTCATCGACTTCGGCCCCGAAATCGGCCTGAAAAAGTCCAGCGCCCAGCTTACGCACCACTATTCGCCCGAAGACCTACCCGGCCGCCAGGTGCTGGCCGTGGTGAACTTCGCGCCCAAGCAAATCGGGAAATTCCGCTCCGAAGTGCTGGTAACCGGCTTTGCCGACGCCGACGGGCACATTGTGCTGGCCGCCGTGGCCGGCCCCGTGCCCAACGGCCAGCGTCTGGTGTGATTAGCTCAGAGTGCGGAGTAGCCCCGGAGGGGCGACAGGTTGGTAGAGGAGCACGCAAAGGGCGATAAAACCGCGTAGCGGTGGCAGGTTTGCCCGCCCGTTCTATCGCCGCTACGCGGTTTAAGCCATCTTCACCCCGATTTTACTACCAGCCTGCCGCCCTACCGGGTACGCCCGCGCGGCGGCTAGGGCGCAACTTAGCGCAGTTTCCAGGTTGTTGTACAGGTTGAAAGCCGTAGCGCGAACGTGGTCGTTCGCGTTACGGGTACACCAACCCGAAAACCGCTCTAGCACAGAGTCCAGGTTCGTGTACAGAGTAGCGAGTCCATTCAGCAACCTGAAAACTGCGTAGGCTGTTGCTACCGACATGCCGCCCCGCCGGGGCTACTCCGCCACTTGGGCTAATTACCCGTGCGGCACGGCTGGCGGCCCTACGGGCAGGGGGGGGAACTTCTTTTGCCGCTCCTTTAGGGTGTCGATGACGGCCTGGTACATTTCGGGCAGGTCTTTGCCGTGCGCGCCGTAGTAGCGGTAGCTGTGCTGCAAGGCCGAATCGGTGGCTTCCCGCTTCCACAATACGTCTTTTTGCGCGGCCAGAAACAGGGCGCGGGCCGAATCGGGGGCGAGGCGGGTGTTTTCGACCTGGGCTTCGAGCTGTTGCAGGTCGGCCAACAGGGGCACCAGGCGCTCCTTGGGCAGCAGGTCGGCGGGCCGGGGGGCTTCTTCGGGGCGCTGGCAGGCGGCCAGCGTCAGCAGCAAAAAGGACAGAAGCGGGGCCAGGCCGCGGCGGCAGAATACGTTCACGGCGTAAAGTTAGCTTTTGAATAGTCATCAGCTGATAGCCATTAGCTGTTAGCTTTGGGCCGGTTCAATGGCCGCCGCGGTTAGCTAGCCGCCAACCGCTAATGGCTAACCGCTTCATCCTATGACCCCCTCCGTGCCCTCGGCCCTTACCGATTTGGTGCGCCGCCTGCGCCACCTCGAAATCCGCATCCGCAAGGCGGTGGAGGCCCAGCTGCAGGGCGATTTCCACTCCGTGTTCAAGGGGACCGGCCTGGAGTTCGACGACGTGCGCCTGTACCAGTACGGCGACGAGGTGCGGGCCATCGACTGGGCGGTGAGCAGCAAGGGCCACGGCACCTTCGTGAAAACCTACAAGGAGGAAAAGGAGCAGCAGGTGCTGGTGCTGCTCGACGTGAGCGCCTCGCTGGACGTGGGCGACGGCCAGCGCCGCAAGCTCGAAGTGGCCCGCGACATTGCCGGGTTGCTGGCGCTCTCGGCCGCCCGGCAGGGCTCGGCCCTGGGCCTGTTGGCTTTCAGCGACCAGCAGGAGCTGTACCTGCCGCCCGGCAAAGGCCCGCGCGCCGCTTATGCCCTCATCAGCCGGCTGTTTGCCCTGGTGCCGGGCTCGCCGCGCACGGGCTTGGCCGCCGGCATCCGGCAGGCGCTGGGGCTGCTGAAGCGCCGCACGCTGGTGGTGCTCGTGTCCGATTTCATCGATGGCGCCTACGAGCGCGAACTCACCATGCTGGCCCAGCGCCACGACCTAATTGTGGTGCAGCTGCTGGCCCCGCGTGAGCGCAGCTTTCCCGCCCTGGGCATTGTGCCCCTTCGCGACACTGAAACGGGCCAGGTACGCTGGATAAACACGTCCTCGCCCGACTTCCGGGCCGATGTGGAAGCCGCCGCCGACCGCCGCGAGGCCGAGCTCACGAACCTGTGCCGCCGCACCCGCACCGGCTTCCTGGCCCTAAGTACCGAAGGCGACTTCGTGCCCCAGCTCGTGAACCTGTTTCGCCACCGCCAACAGTCGGGCCGCCGTGGGTAAGCGCATGGGGCACAGGAGGGCACAATACGGTGTGCAACCCCACCTGCGGCAGCTCGCAGCCCAGCCGCCTGCCCGCGCAACGCCAGCCAAGCGGCAGGCAGATAGTTGCCGGGCTAGCTACTTTGTGGTGTGTTGCCTGTTGTGCTGTGGCATTATTACGTTCCCGGCCGCTGCCCAAACGCCGGCCGCGCCGCTGCCGCTGCCGCTGCCCCAGGGCCGCTTTTTGAAAGCCACGGTGCGCGTGGGCGAGCCGCTCGACTACGAATTGCGCTATGCCCACGCCCCCGCGCTGGAGGTGGTATTTCCGGACTCGCTGGCCGGGTTTGCGCCGTTTGAGTACGTGGGCAAAACGGCCTACCCCACCCGCACCCGGCGCGGCGTGAGCCTCGAC
>JALYUH010000096.1 GCA_030853985.1 Bacteroidota bacterium
TTGTCACCGATTCGGGGCCAGGTGGCGGTTTGTGCGACGCGGTGGCTGGAATTGTTTCGGGCGGGTGGGCTTTTCCTGCCAAGGGGGCGGGGAAGGGCTAAGGCGGTGTTTGCCTTTCAGCCCTGTAACCTCTGGAGTCGGCCAGCTTTGTTCCTTAAAATCACAAATGCAGCTAATAGAACAAGTATCAGCAGTACCGTAAAGTGGTAGTAAACAGTAAGCCAATTTGGTTCTTCCATGAAAAATACTGGGCCATTGAGGAAATACCATAAGGCAAAGCAGAATAGCATTGGGTAGGGAATTAGAAGAAAAAGCCAGTGCTTTGGTTTGGCGAAGATTAGAATCACAGAAATCAGATGGCACGCGACAAAAGGAAGTGCGATAAGCAATTCAATAGGTGCATTAGAAACTCCATCGATTATAAGGTCACGCTCGACCTTAAGCAATAATCGGTAATAGGTGTCTCCAATAATTCTCACTGATAATCCCGTGATAAGCATAACAATTGCTCCAATCCTAAATGCAATAACCATTATATGTGGACGTATCATTTCGAATTAGATTAAATGAGCGAGAAGTTCAAAACGACGATTTTTGACGTGTTTAACGCCCCAGAAACGCCCGCGTCTGCTGCTCCCAATCGGCAGGATAGCGTTTCCAGTACGGTTCGTGGCCCACGCCGGGGAAATCGTGGCGGGCTTTGGGGCCGGCGAGGTGGGCGAAGATGGCATCGGCTTCGGCGCGGGTGACGCGCGGGTCGGCGGTGCCCCAGAGCAGGAGGGTGGGCGTGTGGATTTGGCTGGCGTAGTGCTCGGCGTTGAGGCCGAAGGCCCAGAACCCGTTTTGCACGCCGCCCCAGAATACCAGCAAGTCAGCCATCGGGAATGCCGGGACGTGCATGGATGCGAAGCGGTTGTAGGCCGTCTGGCGCATGTTGCCGTAGGGGCATTCGAGGATGTTGGCGGTGGGGTGGATGCCCAGCTCGGCCTCGGCGCGGAGGATGGCGACGGCGCCCATGCTGATGCCGTAGAGGATGAGTTCACCCTGCGCAACCTCACCCCCCGGCCCCCTCTCCAAAAAAGAGAGGGAGCCAGATGACACATTTGTTGAATCTTGTAACCAATGGAATGCGGCGGCCACGTCGTCGGCCTCACGGTAGCCTACGGTGGTGCGGAAACCGGCGGAGTTGCCGTTGCCGGCCTGGTCGACGAGCAGCACGTTGTAGCCCAGGCGGCGGAAGTAGCCGGCTTCGTGCGTGAGGTGCGACTTGCTGCTGGTGTAGCCGTGAAACAGGGCCACTGTGCCGCGCGCCTGGCCGCTGTCGGGCCGGGCGAACCAAGCTTCGAGCGGGCCGTTGGGGCTGGCGATGGTCACGGTTTGGACTGGGAAAGCGGGTTTGGGGCCGTTCTGCGGCTTGGGGTTGCGGATGCCGGTGAGCAGCAGCCAAAGCTTCTGGCCGGGGCCGAGCTGCTCGGGGTTAGGCGAGTGGAGGCCGGGGTCGTTGGAGAAGTGCGTGAAGCGCCAAGCGTGGAAGAAGGCCACGGCATTCATCGCCCCGAAGCCGGCAAGGAACAGCAGAAGCAGCCAGCGGCGGTGGGAGTGTTTCTTCATTCGTAAGGCTAGAAACGCCGTACACTGCTGTTTATTTTGCGTAGCTCCGCCACCTCGGCCGCCGTGAGCTCGCGCCACTGGCCGGGCTGCAGCTCGCCCAGGCCCAACGGGCCGATGGCGGCGCGCACCAGGCGCAGGCAGGGGAGGCCCACGGCGGCGCACATCTTGCGCACCTGGCGGTTCATGCCCTGCGAAATCCGGATTTGCAGCCAACTGGTGGGGATGCTGGCGCGGTAGCGAATGGGAGGGTTGCGCGGCCAGAGGTGGGCGGGCTCGGGCAATCCGGCGGCTTCGCCGGGGGCAGTGAGGCCTTCTTTAATCTGCACGCCGCGCCGCAGCAGCTGCAAAGCCGCTTCCGAAACCGTGCCTTCGACCTGCGCCCAGTAGGTTTTTGGAACTTTGAATTTCGGGTCGCTCAGGCGGTGCTGGAGCTGATTGTCATCGGTGAGCAGGAGCAGGCCCTCGCTGTCGAAATCGAGCCGGCCCACCGGGTACACGTCGGGCACGGCCACGAAATCCTTGAGCGTGGCGCGGCCTTGCTCGTCGGTGAACTGGGTGAGGACTTCGTAGGGCTTGTTGAGCAGGAGATAACGCATTGGCGGTTGTAGCGCGAACTTTGTAGTTCACGTCCCCACGCCGTCAAAATTGAGTTAACGGTGCGGGGA
>JALYUH010000102.1 GCA_030853985.1 Bacteroidota bacterium
GGCAAACAGATAAGGCCGGTTGAATAGCCGGCCTTATCTGTTTGCCCGAACGGCTAACAACTGCTTTCTGTTATCTTGTCACTATGCAACCACACATTCTGACTATTCCTGACGATACTGTCTATGAGCAGCTAGTGCAGCTGGCGGCGGCGGCTGGACTGCACATTGCTGCCGATGGGCTAGTTTCGAAACCGGAAATTCCGAAACGTAGCCGCGAGGAGTTGCTGGCCATTATCCGACGCGGCGGCGATGGCCTAAGTATTCCCGACCCGCTAGCGTGGCAGCGGGAGCAGCGCGACGATAGCAACCTACCGTTTTATGCGTTGGGCAAAGCTGCCGAATAACCTGCCGTGCTTCATTACCTCATCGATAGTAACGCGCTGATATATTCGGCAAACCCAAAGCCTGCTTACGACCGAATGCGGGATTTGCTAACCGATTCGTTGGCAGAGTGCGCCGCATCAGCCATTAGCATGGTGGAGGTATTGGGATTCTCCCGCCTCACGGCGCGCGACCAACTGGTACTAGAAGCTACTTTTGAAGCACTGAAAATTATTCCGATGACGGCGGCCATCATTGAAGCTGCCATTGATTTGGGCCGTCGGTTTGGCTTGAAAGCAGCCGATGCCATCATTGCCGCTTCGGCACTTGAAGCTGGCTGCATGCTGGTTTCGGCCGACACGCATTTTTTGCGAGTGCCGGGCCTAACGGTGTTGCACCCGCTGACCATTACTTCCCGATAAATCTTCTTTTCAATGTTCTACCGGAACCCCTTGCGGCTTGCAAATGCGCTGCTGGCCGGCCTAGCCCTCTCCTTCGCCCTCCCCGCCTGCTCGCCCGCCTGCAACGGCAGCATCGAAACCACGGTGCTGTTTGCCAAGCCGGGGCCGAAGGGCGTGGGCCGCAACATTTACGTGGACGTGGTGAACAAGCCCGACCTGGGCATCAAGAAAACGCTGCTGTATGAGGGCAAGGAGTTTGGCACGTTCCCGCACGTCGTCATCATTAACGACCCCACAAATAAATACGCTTCGAACCGCAGCATCTGTTTCTCGAAGTTTAAAAACAACGCCGCCGAAACGGGCGGAGATTTGACGGAGGAAGGCCTGCCCGAAATTACAATAACGGAGTAGCCGCCGCCCGTGCAACCTGCCGCTATGGCCACGACTCCTGAACGGGAATCGTGGCCTTTTCTTTCTTTCCTTCGATGCGTTTTATTGATTTTATGGGCGGGCTGCTACTGGCGGCCCTGCCGTTGCCCGGCACGGCTCAGGCCGTTCCCCCGCTGCCGCACCCGGTGCGCGACTCAGCTTTTGCCGTGCATCAGCTGTTTAAAAAACACCGCCACGCGGCCGAGGGGGCGCTGGGAACCGGGGCCGCCAGCATTGTCGGCATGGTGTCGAGCTCGGCGCGGGGCGAGCATGAGCTGATGGGCGTGAATGCCCTCGTGACGGTGGTTTCGACAATGGTGGGCCTGCGGCAGGCTCTGCGCTACGGTGCGGACCGTGAGTTGCTTATCGTGCGCCAGTACGAGCAGGGCTGGGCACTGCCGCCAGAAGTGCGCCGGCGGCTGAAGCCGAAGTATTTTCGGGCAATGAATTGAAGCTCTTCGCTCAGGTATAACCACCGGCTTTGACTTATCCCAGATAATAATAGTCGGTGAGGAAGCACCAGCTACAGACTGCAAGCAAGTAGTGCCTTTCAGCAGCTGCTAACCACTCCAGAGCCACATTCTGGTCGCTATATGCGTATCATCTTTCTATTCGTTTTTCTCACGGTATTTTCGTTTGAGCAAGTGTAGGCACAACGCGTCCCGAAACCAGAATTGTCCCCGGCACCTTTGTTTCGGCCGCGACTAGCAAGGACTGGCGTGGCATTCGACACGACGGGCTGGCGATTTACGGCTGTGCCTTTTGCAGAGGTGGTCGACGACAAATCCAGGGAAGTGCGCTTCAGGATTATGATTGATAAGGAGGGAACGATTGAATCGATGGCTCTGGTTGCCAGCACCATCTCAGCCCGATAGGAAGCTGTACGTCAGCAGGCGTTGTTAAAATCCTACTTCGAGCACTTCGGGACAAAACCAAGCGGTGCCACCGGATACTACACATTTAAAACCACCGGTCGGTAAAAATGCTTATGACCGTTTCGGGTCTGCCCGAGTGCATTGTTAGCGCTGAAAATGATTCTGCAACGCCCTTGCTGCACATTGCGGCGGGGGCGTTCGGCTTTCTGGCTACCTTTGCGGCACCAAACTCCCACCCAACCTTCACTTACCCCCAATACCCCTCCTTACCTATGGCACGAGTGGAAATGACGATGCCCAAGATGGGCGAATCCATCATGGAAGGCACCGTCCTGAAATGGCTGAAACAAGTTGGCGACGCAATTGAGCAGGATGAATCCGTGCTGGAAGTAGCCACCGACAAAGTGGATACCGAAGTACCCGCCATCTACGCCGGCGTGCTGACGGAAATTTTGGTGCAGGAAGGCCAGGTGGTAGCCGTGGGCGCACCCATCGCCATCATGGAAACCGATGCCGCCGCCGCTGGTGCTGCTGCCCCAGCCAGCGCCCCGGCCGCTCCGCAGGCCGCCCCCGCGCCTTCCAGCAACGGCAGCGCCGTGCCCTTCGTACCCGAAGCGGCCGCGCCCGCTGCTGCTCCAATGGCCGGAGCCGAACACCAGCCCGGCCGTTTCCTCTCGCCGCTGGTACTGAGTATCGCCCGCGAAGAAGGCGTGAGCATGAGCGACCTGGAATACCTGCCTGGCACTGGCAAAGAAAACCGTGTGACCAAGAAGGACATTCTGGATTACGTGGCCGCCGGCAAGCCCTCCTTCACGGCTTCTACCGCAGTTGCCGCACCTGCTACTCCAGCGCCGGCGGCTACGCCCGCGGCCCAGCCGCAAGCCGCCCCCGTGGCGGCCCCCGCTACCTCGGTGGCCAGCACCAAGCCCGCGCCGAGCGTGAGCGGCGGCCAGGAGCTGATTGAGATGGACCGCATGCGCAAGATGATTGCGCAGCGTATGGTGGACTCGGTGCGCATTTCGCCCCATGTTACCAGCTTCGTGGAGGCCGACGTGACGGACATCGTGAACTGGCGCAACAAGCACAAGGATGGGTACAAGAAACGCGAGGGTGAAAACCTCACTTTCACGCCCATTTTCATTCAGGCCGTGGCTCGCGCCATCCAGGATTTCCCGCTGATTAATGTGTCGATTGATGGCGACTACATCATTAAAAAGCGCGACATCAACATCGGCGTGGCCGTGGCCCTGCCCAGCGGCAACCTGATTGTGCCGGTTATTCACAATGCCGACCAGCTCAACCTGAACGGCCTGACCAAGAAGGTGAACGACCTGGCCGCCCGCGCCCGCATCAACAAGCTGACGCCCGCCGACCTCGAAGGCGGCACCTACACGCTGAGCAACGTGGGCTCGTTTGGCAACGTGATGGGTACGCCCATTATTATGCAGCCGCAGGTGGCCATCATGGCCGTGGGTGCCATCAAAAAGAAGCCGGCCGTGATTGAAACGCCGCAGGGCGACCTTATCGGCATCCGTCACTTCATGTTCCTGAGCCACAGCTACGACCACCGCGTGGTGGACGGTTCGCTCGGCGGCATGTTCGTGCGCCGGGTGGCTGATTACCTGGAGCAGTTCGACCCGAACACGGCGATTTAGCGCGCAAGGTCCCGCCAGGTAAAAAGAGGTTTCGCAAGGTTAGCGTTTAGATAAACCTTGCGAAACCTCTTTTTACCTGGCGGGACCTTGCGCTATCGGCTACCGCCCAAATTGACTCACCGCTTTTATGAAAAACATTATTTATCTCGGGGCGCTGGTGCTGGCGCTGGGCCTGATTGCTTACCTATACCAACAGCTTTCGGCCACCGAGAAGGCGCTGCAAGTTTCGGAACAGCGCTTTGCGGATTGCCAGAAAGTGACGTTCCAGCTTCAGAACCAGCTTGCGCCCTTGCAGAAAAAACAGCCGGGCGGCATTCCACAGTAAAGCAGCATTCACCGCAGCAAAAAGCCGCTTCCTGAATTAGGAAGCGGCTTTTTTGATTGGCAATTATTGCGCTTACAAGCCTTTCAAGGCTTGTTCCAGGGCGGTGATTTTGGCTTCGGCATCGGCCAGTTTCTGGCGCTCCTTTTCCAGCACCTCGGGCTTCGCATTCTGGGCGAATTTCTCGTTGCTGAGCTTCTTCTGCACCGAGTCGCGGAAGCCCTGGGCGTATTCCAGCTCTTTTTCGAGGCGGGCACGCTCGGCGGCCATATCGATGTGGCCTTCGAGCGGGATGAAAAATTCGCCGCCGCCCAGCACGAAGCTCACCGAGGCGGCGGGGCCGGCATCGGCAAACGTTACTTCCGATATGCCACCCAGCTTGCGGATGATGCCGTCGTAGTCGGTCACCAGGGTGGGCTCGTCGGTTTTGGCTACCAGCGTCAGGGGCTTGTTGGGGCCGAGGTTTTTCTGATTGCGCACGGCGCGGATGCCGGCCACAATGGTCAGGGCCTTGTCCATGTGGGCCAGGGTTTCGGCACTGTGGGCGGGGGCGGTGGCGCGGGGCCACGGGGCTACGGTCACGTAGTCGCGGGGGCCGCGCTCGGCCAGCTCGTGCCACAGCTCTTCGGTGATGAAGGGCATGAAGGGGTGCAGCAGCTTGAGCAGCGTTTCGAGGTAGGCCGTGGTGTGGCGCAGCGTTTCGGCATCGATGGGATGCTGGTAAACCGGCTTCACCATTTCCAGGTACAGGGCGCAGAAATCGTCCCAGACCAGCTTGTAGATGGTCATCAGCGCATCCGACATTCGGAATTTTTCGAAATGGTCGTCCATTTCAAGAATAGCAGCCTGCAGCTTGGCGTTGAACCAGGTGACGGCCTTGTCATGCACGAAGGGCAGCGTAGCATCAGCCTCCCACCCTTTCACGAGGCGGAAGGCGTTCCAGAGCTTATTGCTGAAGTTGCGGCCCTGCTCCACTAGCTTGATGTCGTAGAGCAAGTCGTTGCCGGCCGGGGCTGAAAACAGCATGCCGGTACGCACGCCATCGGCCCCGTACTGGGCGATGAGGTCGAGCGGGTCGGGCGAGTTGCCGAGCTGCTTGCTCATCTTGCGGCCCTGCGCGTCGCGCACGATGCCGGTGAGGTACACATTTTTGAAGGGCACTTCCTGGCGGTATTCCAGACCGGCCATAATCATGCGGGCCACCCAGAAGAAGAGAATGTCCGGGCCCGTCACTAGGTCGTTGGTGGGGTAGAAATAGTTGATGTCGGCGTTGTCGGGGTCTTTGAAGCCGTCGAACACCGAAATGGGCCATAGCCACGACGAAAACCAGGTATCGAGCACATCCTCGTCCTGGCGCAGGTCCGAGAGCTGCAGGTCGGCGTTGCCGGTCTGGGCAATGGCTTGCTGTAGGGCGTCCTCGGCGGTGAGGGCGACCACGAACGTGCCATCGGGCAGGTAGTAGGCCGGAATCTGCTGGCCCCACCAGAGCTGGCGCGAGATGCACCAGTCGCGCACGTTCTCCATCCAGGCCCGGTACATGTTCTTGAACTTGGGTGGGTGCAGGCGCACGGTGTCATTTTCCACGGCGTCGAGCGCGGGCTTGGCCATGTGCTCCATTTTCATGAACCACTGCAGCGAGAGCTTGGGCTCAATCACGGCCTTGGTGCGCTCCGACGTTTGCACAATGCTGGCGTACTCCTCAATTTTTTCGAGCAACCCGGCTTCCTGCAAATCCTTGGCAATCTGCTTGCGCACGGCAAACCGGTCCTGCCCCACGTAGAGGACGGCCTTCTCGTTGAGCGTACCGTTATCGGCCAGAATATCGATAACGGGCAGGTTGTGCTTAACACCCAGCTCGTAGTCGTTCAGGTCGTGGGCGGGCGTCACTTTCAGCGCGCCGGTACCAAAATCCACCGAAACGTATTCGTCAAAAATTACCGGAATCTCGCGGCCCAGCAGCGGAATTCGCACCTGCGCGCCGGCTAGGTGGGCGTAGCGCGGGTCATTGGGGTTCACAGCCACGGCCACGTCGGCCATAATCGTTTCGGGGCGCGAGGTGGCCACGGTCAGAAACTGGCCCTCCTGCCCTACTACGGCGTAGTTCAGGTAGTACATCTTGGCCTGCACGTCCTTGGCAATCACCTCCTCGTCGGAAATGGCGGTGCGGCCTTCGGGGTCCCAGTTCACCATGCGTACGCCCCGGTAAATCAGGCCCTTATTATACAAGTCCACAAAAACGCGGAGCACGGCGTCGGTCAAATCCGGCTCCATCGTGAAGCGCGTGCGGTCCCAGTCGCAGGACGCGCCAAGCTGCTTGAGCTGCTCCAGAATGATGCCGCCGTACTTGTCCTTCCAGGCAAAGGCATGGGAGAGAAACTCCTCGCGGGTGAGGTCGGTTTTGTTGATGCCCTGCTCCTTGAGCTGGGCCACCACTTTGGCCTCGGTGGCGATGCTGGCGTGGTCGGTGCCGGGCACCCAGCAGGCTTCCTTGCCCTGCATGCGGGCGCGGCGCACCAGCACGTCCTGAATCGTATTGTTCAGCATGTGCCCCATGTGGAGCACGCCCGTTACGTTCGGCGGCGGGATAACGATGGTGTAGGGCTTCTTTTTCGGATTGGGTTTGGCTTTGAAAAAGCCCTGTTCCTGCCAGCGTTGGTACCATTTGGCTTCAACGTCGGTGGGCGAGTAGGTGGTGGCGAGCGACATAAGGGGGAATTGCGGAGTGCAGATAGCGCAAAAATAGGCATAAGTGGCGCGGGAGCCGGGGTACCGCCCACCCAGCCACCCAGCCGGTGCATCGGCTAATGCCGGCCACATTACTTCATAAAAACTTCACCTGCGAAATACCAGTTGCTTCGCCATCAACCGGATTGTACTGGGGCAGCCAACGAAACAATCACCTCTTTTGATTATCAACCGGGTACGGCTCGGTCGCCAATTCATCCGGCTCGGCTCGTGGTATTTTAGCAAGGCAGCGCGTGCCAGCCGCGCAACTCGCGACAACTGAGCCGGGTGGAAGTTTAACATTCTGTTTGTACCTTCCAAATGTTTGCGGCTGATATCTTGTTGTTTATCGATGGCTACACTTTTCTCTTTTCGGAAGCCTAAACCCGTGGCTGAGGTTACCCCGCCAGTCGTGCCGCCGCCCATCGGAACGATGCGCGTGGGCCTGGGCCAGCTGCTGGTGGAAGGCGGCGAGCCCGCTCGCAACCTGGCCCGCGCCGCCGACCTCATTGCCCAGGCCGCCGCCGAAAACTGCCACTTGGTGCTATTGCCCGAAACCCTCGACTTTGCCTGGACGCACCCCAGCGCCCTGCACGAAGCCCAGCCCATTCCGGGACCGTTCAGCGACCAGCTGTGCGCGGTGGCCGCGCGACACGGCCTCTACGTGTGCGCCGGCCTGACGGAGCGGGCGGCCGATGGCCGCAACTACAACGCGGCTATTCTTATCGACCCGCAGGGTCAGATTATTCTTAAATACCACAAAATCAACCTACTTGCCGTCGAACAGCCCTTTTATGCGGTCGGCCAGACGCTAAACGTGGTCGATACGCCGCTGGGAAAAATCGGGGTGAACATTTGCGCCGATAATTACCTCGATGCGCTGTCCATCGGCCACACGCTGGCCCGCATGGGGGCCGAATTTATCATCGCCCCCGCTTCCTGGACGGTTGATTACTCCATCACCGAAGAACACGACCCCTACCGGGAAAAATGGCTGAAACCGTTTTCCATTCTGGCGCAGCTTTATAACGTGGTGATGGTCAGCACTACCTCGGTGGGCTACATTGTGGGAGGGCCTTACGAGGGCAAGAAAAGCGTGGGCTGCTCGCTGGCCGTGGATGCCCACGGGGTGCAGGCGCGGGGCACGTTCAATGAGTTTGCCAGCGAGCTGGTGGTGGCCACCCTCAACCGCCCCCACCGGCCCGAGCGCGGCACCGACATTGGCACCCTACTCGAACAAAAAGGCTTCCGTTTCGACCAGTTACCTTAGCCGCTTCTTTGCCCTGCCAGCCTTCGCTACGCCCACCCTCTTTCCGGTCCTTTCTACTCCCCATTCCTTCATTTGCTGCTGTGTGCCCGCTAGTTGGCCCCGCCACTTTTCAACCGCCCGTTGCCTTTGCCTTCTCCCGTACTCCCCGCCGAAACCCACGCGCCTACTGCAACGGACCCCGCCTATCAGCGGTGCGGCCGCTGCATCATGGACACTACGGCTCCCGGCATTCGATTCGATGAACACGGTACCTGCTCCTTTTGCGCAGTTCACGACCGCATGGAAGCTGCCTTTCCGCTGGGCGAAGCCGGCCGCCGCACCGTGCAGCGCCACGCCGAGGCCATGCGCCGGGCCGGCCGCAACCGTCGCTACGACTGCGTGCTTGGGGTGAGCGGCGGCCGCGACAGTACCTACACGCTGTGGTACTGCGTCACGCAGCTTAAGCTGCGGCCATTGGCCGTGCATTTCAACGACGGTTTTGGCAACCCCGTGGCCGGCGAAAACATGGTGCGCGCCTGCCAGCGCCTGGGCGTGGAGCTACGCACGATTACCTCGGACTGGCGCGAGTCGAAAGACCTCAAAATTGCGTTTCTCAAAGCCTCGGTGCCCGATATGGAGGAAGGCACCGACCTGGGCATTGCCACCGCCCTGTACGGCGTGGCGGCCAGGGAGAACATTCGGCACGTCGTCATCGGCCAGTCGTTTCGCACCGAAGGTATTGCCCCGCTGAGCTGGAATTTTCTGGATGGCCGCTACCTGCGCGCCGTGCATCAGCAGTTCGGTACCGTGCCACTGCGCCCCTGGCAGCCCGCCGACCCAGGCTTCAACCTGGGCCTGAAGGAGATGTTCTACTACGCCTTTGTGCGGCGCATCAAAACGGTAACCCTACTCTACCACCTCGATTATGTGCGCAGCGAAGTGGATAAGATAATTAAGCGCGAGCTGGCCTGGCAAAACCCGGGGGCACATTATTTCGATGACCTCTACCAAAGCCTTATCTACTACCTCAACCGCGTCAAGTTCAACATCGACCGGCGCTTGTTCAACTATTCGGCGCTCATCCGCTCGGGCCAGATGAGCCGCGAAACCGCGCTGGAGCGGGTTTCGCACCGCAACCCCATCGAAGACGAGGCCGTAATTGCCCTGTGCATCAAGCGCCTGGGCCTCACCCGTGCCGAGTTTGAAACGATGGTGGCCGCCCCACCCAAAACCTTCCACGCCTACCCCAACAGCTACACCGTGCTGCGGTTGCTGCGCGGCCCCATCTGGCTGATGAGCCGGCTCAACCTTATTCCCGAAAGCGCCTACGACAAGTTCTTCAACTGCGGCACCTGAGCTTTTTCGGGCTAAATATTAAAAGGGAAGCGTTAAAAAGCAGCTGTGCTTTTTAACGCTTCCCTTTTAATATTTGACTCATTTTCACTTACGCGGCTAGGTGCAGCCACTCCTTCTTTTCGAGCAGGCGCTCGCGGGTTTCGCGGTGGTCGGGGTCATCCACGCAGCAATCGACGGGGCACACGGCGGCGCACTGCGGCTCCTCGTGGAAGCCCACGCACTCGGTGCATTTATCCGACACGATGTAGTAATACTCGTCCGAAACCGGCGTGTGCGGCGCGGTACCGGACTCCACGGTGCCATCGGGCAGGGCGGCTTCTTTCAGCGAGGTGCCATCGGCCCAGCGCCACTGCGCGCCGCCTTCGTAAATCGCGTTGTTGGGGCATTCCGGCTCGCAGGCACCACAGTTGATGCACTCGTCGGTTATCATGATGGCCATGGGGCGTCGGGGTTCAGAGAGTTGTAGGGGAAAAAACCAAAGCAGTTCGGGCGGGCTTTACGTAAAACCACCTTGGCCCGCCGGGCTTCGGCCCGGCAAAATTAACCAACAACGGCGGGGTTCGCATGGTTTTAACCAATTTTGCGGGCAAATTGCTCGCCAGCCCGGTTGGCCTCCCTCCTCTTTTTCGCATGAACCATTCCGAACGCCTGGCCGCTTTTGTGGCGCTGGGCCACCGCCTCGCCCACCTGCCCGCCGACGAGCTGGCCACCCAGGCCGCCCGCGCCCGCAACCAGAACGCCTGGTTCGACCTGCCCAACGTGCGCGCCGCCGTGGCGGGCATCGCCCACCTGCTGGCCGCGGAACCCCTGCGCCAGTGGGCCGCCCGCTACCCGCCCGAGCCCGGCACCGTGCGCCAGCTGGGCGTCGTCATGGCCGGCAATATCCCGCTCGTCGGCTTTCACGACCTGCTGTGCGTGCTGCTGAGCGGCCACGTGCTGCTGGCCAAGCTCAGCGTCGACGATACGGCGCTGATGACCTGGCTAATGGCGGAGCTGCTGGCCCTGGAGCCGCGCTTTGCCGATTCCATTAAAGTGGTGCCGCGCCTGAATGCGGCCGATGCCTTCATCGCCACGGGCTCGGACAACACGGCCCGGTATTTTGACTACTACTTTGGCAAGCGCCCGCACCTCATCCGGCGCAACCGCACGAGCGTGGCCGTGCTCACGGGCCGCGAAACCGGCTCGGAGCTGGCCCTGCTGGCCCCCGATATTTTCCGGTACTACGGCCTGGGCTGCCGCAACGTGAGCAAGCTGTTTGTGCCCGAAGGCTACGATTTCATCCCCTTGCTCGATGCGCTGCAAATTGGCGAGGGCGTGCTGAACCATTACAAATACCAGAACAACTACGACTACAACAAGAGCATTCTGCTGGTGAACCGCGTGCATCATTATGACACGGGCTTTTTGCTGCTCACCCGCAGCGCCGCGCTGGTTTCGCCCATTTCGGTGCTGCACTACACCGAATACGCGTCGGAAGTAGCCCTGGCAGACCAGCTCACCGACGTAGCGGCCCAAACCCAGTGCGTGGTATCGGCGGCCGGGCGCTTTGCCGGCAGCGTGCCCTTCGGCCGGGCGCAGGAGCCGGGCGTAGCCGACTACGCCGATGGCGTGGATACGATGGAATTTCTGGCCGCTGAGGTAGCCTAAAACGCCGATAATTAAGCCGCTGTGCTTTCCAAATAAAAAAAGCCGGGTCGCCAAATGGCTGCCCGGCTTTTTCGTTTGATAAACGCTAAAATTTAGCCCTGGCTGGTAGCAACGAGCTGCTGAAGCGTGCGTTCAATCATGGCATCGACGATGCCGGCGGCGTTTTCGGCAAACTCGCCGGTAGCGCGGTTGGCCACAATGGCGTTCAGCGACAATACTTCGTGGCCCAGCAGGCGGCCCAGCGCGTAGTAGCCGGCCGTTTCCATTTCAAAGTTGCTGAGGCGGAACTCACCTTCGGCGCTCTGGTGGCGGAAATTTTGGAGGCGTTCGATGTAGTCGGGCTGGCGCAGGTCGAGGCGCAGGCGGCGGCCCTGCGGACCGTAGAAACCGGGGCAGGTGAGCGTGTTGCCCACGGCCAAGCCCGCGCCCAGCTGCTCGCGCAGCAGGTCGGAGCCGCGCACCACGTAGGGCGCGAAGGGCAGGGCCAGCGTTTGCTGCAGTTCGGTGGCAATTTCGGTTTCGAGGCCGGTTTCCATCAAGGGGTAGAACTGCATGAGGCTGTCGAGGCCCACGGCGTGCTCGGTGGCCAGCATGGTGCCCACGGGCACATCGGCCTGCAGGCTGCCGCTGGTACCCAGGCGGATGATGCGCAGGCTCAGACGCTCCGCGGCGGGGCGCACCTCACGGGCCATGAAATCGATGTTGACCAACGCATCGAGCTCATTCAGCACGATGTCGATGTTGTCGGTGCCCATGCCCGTGCTCAGCACCGTGAGGCGCTGGCCGCGGTAGTAGCCCACGTGCGTTACGAACTCGCGGTGCGTAGTTTCAAACTCGATGGAATCGAAATGCCGGCTCACCTGCGCCACTCGCGCCGGGTCGCCCACGGTGAGGATGGTATCGGAAATGTGGTCGGGCAGCAGGTTGAGGTGGTAAATGCTGCCATCGGGGTTCAGGATGAGCTCGGAGTTGGGAATCATGATGTCAATTAAAAATTAAAAATAGAAGAATTAAAAATGTTTAATTAAAAAGATGCCAGCGAAAAAAGCCCGGCATTTTTAATTCTTCATTTTTGATTTTTACTTCCTCATCTGGCATAGGACGAAAAACCCTGGGCCGGGTTGTAATGGTTGCTGAGCTTGGGGTAGGTGCCGGTGCCGTCGTAGGCGCGCTTGTCGGGGTGTTGGGCGCAGGCTTCGGAGCAGGCCCCTTGCAGGGTTTCGCCGCAGGCCGCGCACAGGGGCAGGTGGGCGTTGCAATGCGGGTTGGCGCAGTTGATGAGGCGGGCGCTGGCCTGCTGGCAGTGGTGGCAGCGCGCAATCACGGTGGGGTTCACGCGGTTCACGTCCACGGCCACGCGGTTGTCGAACACGTAGCACTGGCCATCAAAATCCTCGCCCCCGGCCTCGATGCCGTACTTAATGATGCCGCCGTGCAGCTGGTACACGTTTTCAAAACCCTGCTCCAGGAGGAAGGCGCTGGCCTTTTCGCACTTCACGCCGCCGGTGCAGTAGGTCAGAATTTTCTTGTCCTTGAACTCCTTGAGACGCTCTATCCGCTCGGGAAAGTCGCGGAAATTCTCCATATCGAGCGTCACGGCATTTTTGAAGCGGCCAAGATTGTACTCGTAGTCGGAGCGCACATCCACCACCACCACATCGTCGCGGTCCTTCAGCGCCTTAAACTCGGCAGGCGAAAGGTGCTGGCCGGTTTTTTCGTGGGGCCGCACGTGGCGCAGGCTGCTGTGCACAATTTCGGGCTTCACCCGCACGTGCAGCTTCTGAAACGTGTGGCCTTCTGCTTCGTCAATTTTGAACTCCAGGGCGGCAAAGCGTGGGTCGGCCCGCACGGCGGCCATGTAGGCGGCACAGCTTGCGCGCGGGCCCGACACGGTGCCGTTCAGCCCCTCGGCGGCCACAATGATGCGCCCGCGCAAATCGAGTGCCAGGCACAGGCGGTGGTGCTCGTCGCGGAAAGCGTCGGGGTCGGCAATGGGACTGTAGCAGTAATAAAGAAGGACCTGATACATTTTTTTGAATTATAAATTATACATTTTGAATTATAAATCAACCATAAACACCTCGTTTTAACGGAGCTGTATTTATAATTTATAATTCAAAATGCATAATTAACCGCTAAACCTTGACCGCAGGGTTGCCAAATACCGTCTGGCCATTGGGCACGTCGGCCACCACCACCGAGCCAGCCCCGATGCGGGCTTTGTCGCCGATTTTCACGCCGGCTACGACTACCGCGCCGGCCCCGATGAAGGCCTGCTCGCCCACTTGCACATCGGCCCCGAGCAAGGCACCGCTGCCGAGCTGGGCGTAGTCGCCCACGGTGGCGCGGGCTTCCACTACCGAGTTGGGGCCGAGCAGGCAGCCGTTGCCGAGGGTGGCGGTAGCGGCTACCACGGCATTGGGCCCCACGTAGTTGCCATGGCCGAGCGTGGCATGAATGGACACGCTGGCCCGCGCGTGTATGGCATTGACCGGCACGGCTTCGTACTCGGTGCGCAGCATCTGAGTGAGGCTGCGACGGCTGGCGGTGTCTTCGGTAGCCACGAATACCTCGCACTTTTTGCCAAGCAGTTTTAGCAGCTCACCATCATCGGTGTTGCCCATCACGGGCACATCGAGCAGCTCGGTGCCTTGCAGTTTCTGGTCGTCGTCGAGCAGGCAGTACACCACCACATCGTTGGAGAGAAAGGCATCGAGGGCGGCAGTGCCCACGGTTTGGGCACCAAGAATGATAACAGGATTTTCCATACAATTGCGAAGATTACGTACGGCTGCGGCCGGAGCCGGCAGGACCAAAATACAAAGGTACGGCAGCTTTAGTCGCCCGCATCGACCGGTTTGGGGCCGGGCGGGCCTAGTCGCAGCCGCCGGAGCAGGCCGGCCGCGTAGTCGTTTTGCAGCAGCAGCAGCAGCAGGTAGGGCAGCATGGCGCTGCGGTAGCGGTTGAGGGTGCCCAGGTTGGGCGTGGTGAGGCCCAGCAGCAGCGCCAGGGCCAGGCAGTAGAGCCCCAGCACCAGCACCAGAGCAAAGGGCAGCGGCCCCGCCGAGCGGCCCCGCCAGCCCGCCAGCAGCGCCAGCCCGAACAGGCTCAGCAGCAGCAGGTTTTCGAGGCCGGCGGCCAGGTAGAGCGGGTG
>JALYUH010000113.1 GCA_030853985.1 Bacteroidota bacterium
CCACGGCGGCGCGGAAATCGACAGGTAATGATTGCGCTAGTGTGAAAATTGTCAGGCTCCCCCTCTCCCCAAGGAGAGGGGGCTGGGGGGTGAGATGAACGCCAGGGCGACCCTGCTATCAATGCACGTATGGCCCCCAGTCCTCCTCGAAATACCGCACCAGCACCTGGTTATTCAACTGGTTAACTTCCGTCGGGACCTCGCTCATGTCGGGTGGGAAACGGAGCATGTCGTGAATGGTGCCGGGCGTGATGTAGCGCAGGCCCGCCGGCAGTGGGCTCAGGTCGCCGCGCCAGTGGGTGTCGGGCCCTGCCAGCACGTAGCCCCACTCGCCGAACGAGGGCACGTAGAGGTGGTACGGAATGGTATGCAGCCCCACCGCCGCCAGCGTGTGGGCCACGCACCAGAACGACTGCCGGGCCAGAAACGGCGAGGTGCTTTGCACCACCAGCCGCCCGCCGGGGGCCAGCCGCCGGGCCAGCGCCGTGTAGAACGCGGCCGAATACAGCTTGCCGATGGAGTAGTTGCCGGGGTCGGGAAAGTCGACGATGATGGCGTCGTAGCGCGTGGTGTCCTGCCGAATCCACTGGTAGGCATCGGCGTTGATGACCTGCACTTTGGGGTTGTTGAGCGAGCCTTTGTTGAGGGCCAGCAGCAGTTCGTTGTGCTGGAATAATTCGGTCATGCCCGCGTCGAGGTCGACCAGCCGGATGCTGGTCAGGCGCGGGTATTTCAGCAGCTCGCGTACGGCCAGGCCGTCGCCGCCACCCATCACCAGCACCCGGCGAGCCTGGGGCAGCGCCTGGAGCAGCGGGTGCACCAGGGCCTCGTGGTAGCGGTACTCGTCGGCCGAGCTGAACTGGAGGTTACCGTTGAGGAACAGGCGCAGCTCGCGCGGGTTGCGGGTGAGCACGATGCGCTGGTAGGGCGTTGATTTCGAGTAAATAACCTGGTCCTGAAACGCCAGGGTTTCGGTGTAGGCCAGCAGCTTGTTGGCAAACACGAACAGCACCGCCAGCCCCAGCAGTGCCGCCCCAATGCCCACCCCGAAGCGCCGCCGGTAGGGCCGCGTTTCGGGAAAGCGGGCCAGCACCACGGCGGCCACGGCCAGGTTCAGAGCCCCAAAAACCAGGGAGGTCCGAATCAGCCCAAGCTGCGGCACCAGCACCAGCGGGAATATCAGCGAAGCCAGCAGCGCCCCGATGTAATCGACGGTGAACACCCGCGCCACCAAATCCTTGAACGGGTAGCGGTGCTCCAGAATCCGCATCAGCAGCGGAATTTCCAGGCCCACCAAAATGCCCGTGAGGCCCACCAGCGTGTAGAGCAGCAGCCGAAACGAGGCCACGTACTCGAACGACACGAACAGCAGCGGCGCCATGCACCCACCCACGATGCCCACCAGAATTTCGAGCCGAATAAACCAGCGCAGCAGCGAGCCATCCAGGAACTTGGAAAGCCACGAGCCGATGCCCATCGCAAACAGATACGCCCCGATGATAGTCGAAAACTGCGTGACGGAATCGCCCAGCAGGTAGGAGGCCAGCGTGCCGGCAATCAACTCATAAATCAGCCCGCAGGTGGCGATAACGGCCACCGCCGCCAGCAGCAGGCCCGGCAGCCGCGCCTCGGGGCCGGCCAGGGCGTGGCCCGTAGCCGGCGCTTCAGCGGCGGGCGCTTCCAATAGCTTAGCCATGAATGGCGGCACTGATGATGAGGGCCACGGCCAGCATAAAGGCGGCGCCGAGAATGGCCAGAGCCGTGTTCTGGTCCTCCAGGATTTCCTTGCGCAGGGTGCCGGGCGTCAGCTTATCGAAGAGGAAAAAGCTGACCACCAGCAGCCCGATGCCGAGCACGGAATACACGATGGAGGCCAGCAGCGGGTGGAGGTGTAAGTCGGTCATGGAACGAAGGTTATTTGTGGAAGTACAGGCCGCGCCCGCCGTGGCTGCGGCCGCCGGTGCCGGGCGCGTTCAGGGTTTCGGTGCTTTCGTTATCGTCGCCGAGCAGGCGGGTGCCGGTGGCCGTGCCCCAGGCAAACCACCCCAGCGGCAGCAGCAGCAGCAAGGCGTAGAGGCGCACCGGGCGCAGAAAAAGCAGGAGTCGTTCGAGCATGCCCGGTATTTTATGATTCGGTGGCGTAGGGGTTGTAGTCGCTGTTGGACCAGCGGCGGCGCTCGTGCGAATGGCGGCGCAGCAGCTGAAGCCCGGGAACCAGCAGAATCAGCCCCAGCACCACAAAAAAGTTCGAGGGCAGCGCCGGGTCAGCCCATACGGTCACTTTGATTTCGGGCGCGACGCCCTTTTCGGTGAACGGGTAAAAGTTGAGGTGGTAGCGCCCGGCGGGCACCCGCGAGAGCACGGCTTCGACCTCACGGCTGCCCTCGCTCCAGCTTTCGCCACCTTCCACGCCGCTGTAAAACTCGATGTTTTTGGTGAACTCGAAGCCGCGGCCGGTTTGCTCGTTTACCAGGCTCACGGGTAGCTCCAGCCACTGGTTGCTCAGGGTAGCGTTCAGCTCAACATCAAGGGCGGTTTGATGGTCGAGCATGAAGGAAGGCGATACCAGCACGCGGCCGGTGCCGGGCGCGGCGGTGGCCGTCGTATCAGCCGCTACCTGAATGGTTTGGCGCAGCACCGGCGAGCCCGTGCGCACCGCCAGCACCAGCTGCGTGAGCAGCAGCGCCGCAATAAAAATTCCCGTCAGGGTCCACAGCGCCTGCCAGCTATGGCTGCCGGGCGCCGGTTCTACCGCGCCCGTGCCTTCCTGATGCGGCAGCGCGCTTCGGCTGATGTTAAAGGCCGTCGCCAGCTCCTCGGGCGCCACGTGGCGGCCCCGGTACCAGTTCTGTTCCTTGCCGCGCTGCTCCTGCACCAGCAGCAGGGGCGGGTTAATGTATTCGGTGACGAACAGGCTCTGGTCGCTTTCAATGTCCCAGTCGAACTCGCCCAGCGCCCAGTTGATGCGCGACTGATATTTGTTGAAAATCCGAAAATCTGGCAGCTTAAAGTCTTCCCGGTTTTTATTGAGGTGGCTGGCGGCCCAAATCAGCGTCCAGTGGCCATCGTATTCGGCCAGCTGCACGTAGCGACCGGTTTCGGGCTGGAGCAGCTGGTACTCGCGCCAGCTGTACTGCGCATGGTTGGCCTCGCACCGGCTCGTGACGCCCACCACGCGATAGGGTGCGCCATCCAAGCTACCCAGCGCACCAAGCGGCAGCGCGGGCGAGGTCTTCGGGGCATCCTTATAATTGCCAAACACCTTGGGCGTTTCCTCACCCGAATACTTAAAGTACGCGTGGCAGTTCGGGCAGGCGTAATATTCGCTGCCCGCTACGTCATAATACGTGATGCTGGTGTGGCACTCGGGGCAGTCCAGCTGCGCCGATTCGGGCCGGGAAGTAGGGGTTTCACTCATCGGCGCACTTCGGTTTTGGTGCGCTCAGCGCCTTCGAAAAACGCCAGCGTGGCCGCGTAAATCCCGCGCACGGCGGCCGCGTTGTCGCGCCGGAAGTTGGAGAGAAACACGTCGAACGTGGCCAGGCCATGCTCGGGCCAGGTGTGGATGCTCAGGTGCGACTCCGTCAGGGCGAGCACGGCGGTGAAGCCGCCGGGGCCGTTTTCGTCGGCCGGGAAGCGGTGGTAGGCCTCGCCCACTTTTTCGAGGCCGAAGGCGAGCACTTGGGCATCGAAGAAGGCGCGGCAGGCATCGGCATCGCGCAGGGTGGCAGCCGGCGCAGAAAAGGTGGCCAGAATATGCAGGCCGGGCGTATAAGTGGGCATGGGAAGGGAGGCGCGGGGCGAGCGCGGCGGCAAGATAAGGAGCGAATTGGGTTGATATTTGGCCGCCGCTTGCCGACTCTATCGCCCGGCCCGGCCGGGGTATTACAAAAACGACCTGCTACTATACTCTTGCCAATGACGGCCACCATCATTTCCGAAAACCAGATTCCCGGCCTGCCCTCCGCCTCCGGCGTCGAAATCATCGGCCCCGTGGCCTACGTCATCGGCGACGACTTGCCCGTGCTCTACCAGCTCGACGCGGCCACGCTCGCGCTCACCGGCCGCGTCCCGCTTTTCGCCGCGGGCGCGGCTTTTGCCTCCGGCCGCCTGCCCAAGCCCGACAAGCCCGACCTGGAGTGCATGGCCGCCCTCGTGTGGCCCGATGGCCGGCCCGGCCTGCTGCTGCTTGGCTCGGGGAGCAGTCCCAAGCGCGCCCGGGGCTGGTTTGTGCCCACCGAAAGCCCTGCGCCCGAGGCCGTCGACCTCACGGCGCTCTACGCGCTGCTGGCCACTAAGCTACCCGCCGGCGTGGCCCTCAACCTCGAAGCCGCCGCCACCACGGCCACCGAGCTGCTGCTGTTTCAGCGCACGGTGGGCCGGGCCGATGCCGCGTTGCTTTTCGCCCTGCCGTTGGCCGAAACGTTGAGTTTTCTGGTTGGGCCAGCGGGAGGAGCTGCGCCGGC
>JALYUH010000126.1 GCA_030853985.1 Bacteroidota bacterium
GACCCGCGCCGCCAGCTGCTGCACCTGAACCCCGGCGCGGCCGGCCGCCACGGCTTTCATCAGGTGCGCACACTGCTGCGCTTCGGCATCGATGGTGGCAAGGTGGTGGATTTGCAGGCTGTGGAGCTGGGCAAACGCGCGGGTTGAGGGCTGTTGCCAGTGCAAGCAAGCCCGCCTTCACCCGCCACAAGCCAACAAGCCCCGCCACCTGCAAAACAGGAAACGGGGCTTGTTTGGATATTCAGCGCTGCCAGCCAAAAGCCGCAGCAGCGTAATTACAGCGCGATTTCGGGCTTGGGGTGCTCGCCTTCCTGGCCGTCGGCGTTCACCGGCTTGGTCACGGCATCGGCGGCGTCGAACGCCTCAGCATTGTCGGCCGCTTCGGTGGTTTCGGCCGCTTCGGTGGCAGCTTTCTTGGCGGGAGCCTTTGTAGCGGGGGCTTCGGCAGCAGGAGCAGCGGTGGTGGTGAAGCGCGATTTCAGCTCTTCCAGGTCCACGTTTTTCAGAACGGGGGTACGGAGCAACTCCTTGATAATGCTCTTCTTATTGTTGGCGCGGGCAATGTTTTTGCGGTGTTTGCGCTTGAGGCGGGTAACGGACATGGTGCCGGATTGGTTAAAGTCTAGGGGGCTTACGAAACGGAGGGCAAAAGTAAGGATTTCTGGTGGAAAGTGCAAGCCCGCGAGGCATTTTGCTGAATGACTGCGGATTCGGCGGGGAGACGAGCGGGCGGTTTCGGGCGCTACTTTTGCCGTTGCTGCCGCGTAGTCGCGGCCAGGCACTTCCATTTCCCCCGTTTGCATTTGTTTCCTTATGGCCGCTGAAACCCCTGCTCTGCCTGTTATCGACCTGCGCTCCGATACCGTAACGCGCCCTACGCCGGCTATGCTGGCCGCCATGTGGGCCGCCCCCGTGGGCGACGATGTGTACGAGGAAGACCCCACCGTGCGCCGCCTCGAAGAAGCCGCCGCCGCCCGCTTCGGCCTCGAGGCCGGCCTGTTTTGCCCTTCGGGCACGATGACCAACCAGATTGCCATCAAGGCCCACACCGAGCCGCTGAGCGAGGTAATTTGCGAGCAGACGGCCCACGTGTATTTGTGGGAAGTGGGCGGCATTGCCTTCCATTCGGGCGCGTCGGTGGCGCTGCTGGCCGGCGAGCGGGGCCGCGTCACGGCCGCGCAGGTGGAAGCCGCTATCCGGCCCGAAAACGTGCATTACCCCACCACCCGCCTCGTGTGCCTGGAGAACACCCACAACCGCGGCGGCGGCAGCTGCTACAGCTGGGCCGACATGGCGGCCATCAGCGAAGTGGCGAAAAAGCACGGGCTGGCGCGGCACTTGGATGGCGCCCGCATTTTCAACGCCTTGGTGGCCACTGGGCAGCGCAGCGAGGAATACGGGCAGCTGTTCGACTCCATTTCGGTGTGCCTGAGCAAGGGCCTGGGGGCCCCGGTGGGCTCGGTGCTGCTGGGCTCGGCGGCGTTCATTCAGAAGTGCAAGCGGCTGCGCAAGGCCTTCGGCGGCGGGTGGCGGCAGGCCGGCTACCTGGCCGCCGCCGGGCTTTTTGCCCTCGAAAACCACGTGGAGCGCCTGGCCGACGACCACCGCCGCGCCGCCCAGCTGGCCGCCACGCTGCGCCTGCAGCCCTACGTGGCCGAGGTGCTGAACCCGGAAACCAACCTTGTCATTTTCCGGCTGCACGACACGCAGCCCGCCGCCGGCTTCCTGGCCGCGCTGGAGGCGCAGGGCATCCGGGCCAGCAGCTTCGGGCCGCAGTGGATTCGCTTCGTGACGCACCTGGACGTGGATGATGCGATGGTAGCCCGCATTGAGGCGGCCTTATTAGCGGTTAATGATTAATGGTCAATGGTTAGTGGTTAATGATGAACGGTTAGTGATTAATTATCGCTTCCTGGCCCGCATATTCCAATTAACCATTTATCATTAATCACTTACCGTTACCCCCTAACTATCAATCTATTGGACCTTTACAACGCACTGGCTCTGTTGCTGGTAACGGCGGCGGTGTTTGCCTACATCAACCACCGCTTTTTGCGCATGCCGCCCGCCATTGGCCTGATGGTGCTGGGCCTGCTGGCCTCGCTGACCCTGGTGGGCATGGCCCGGCTGGGCGCAACGCCCGTGCTCGACTTTGCCCGGCTGGTGCAGAAGCTCGATTTCAGTACCATTGTGATGCAGGTGATGCTGGGATTTTTGCTGTTCGCGGGGGCCATTCACGTCGATGCGCGGCGGCTGGGCAAGCTGCGCTGGCCGGTGGGCGTGCTGGCCGCTGTGGGCACGCCGGTGAGCGCGGCCATTGTGGCGGGGGCCATGTACCTGGTGCTGCCGCTGTTCGGCTTTCCGACCCCGCTTACTCACTGCCTGGTGTTTGGGGCTCTGATTTCGCCCACCGACCCCATTGCGGTACTCAGCATTCTCACCAAAGCCAACATTCCCAAAACCCTGGAAACCAAGGTAGTGGGCGAGTCGCTGTTCAACGACGGGGTGGGCGTGGTGCTGTTTGTGGTAACGCTGGAAATTGCCACGCTGGGCCCCCAGGACTTCACCGTGGCGCACGCGCTGGCGGTGTTTGCCCGCGAGGCGCTGGGCGGCCTGGCCCTGGGCACGGCCCTGGGGTTGGGCACGGCCTGGCTGCTGCGCACCATCGACAACTACCAGGTGGAGGTGCTGCTGACGCTGGCGCTGGTGGCAGGCGGCACGGCGCTGGCCACGCACCTGCACACCTCGGGGCCGCTGGCCATGGTGATGGCGGGCCTGCTGGTGGGCCATTTCAGCCGCAGCGGCGGGGTGATGTCGGACGAGTCGCAGGATTACGTGGACAAGTTCTGGGAGCTGGTGGACGAGGTGCTCAACGCCTTGCTGTTTGTGCTGATGGGGCTGGAAGTGCTAGTACTCGATATTCCGGGCCGGGTGGTGCTGGCGGGGCTGGCGGCCATTGGGGTGGTGCTGGTGGCGCGCTGGGCGGCCGTGTCGCTGCCGCTGGTGCTGTTGCGGCTGCTGCCGTCCTTCACCCCTTCCCCCTACGGCGTGACGGTGCTTACCTGGGGCGGGCTGCGCGGGGGCCTGTCGGTGGCGCTGGCCCTGAGCCTGCCGGCCACCATGCCCCGCGAGCTGCTGGTGGGCATCACCTACGTCATCGTGGTGTTTTCGATTATCGGGCAGGGCCTCACCATTGGGCCGCTGGTGCGCTGGCTGGGTATTGGGCTGCCCGCGCCGGCCGAGGGCGAAAGCCGGCATTAGGCTGCGGTTTTCGGGACCTTTTCACAGGCTTTTCACTGTTTTTTAAGCCATGAATCTATTCTTCATCGGCGATGTCCACGGCTGCTTCCACACCTTCCGCACCTTGCTGAAACACTGGGACCCGGCCACCGAGCACCTCATTCAGCTGGGCGACCTGGTGGACCGGGGCACCGGCATTCCGGAAACCGTGGAGCTGGCCCGCCAGCTGAGCGCGCAGTACCCGGCCATCACCACGTTTCTGATGGGCAACCACGAGGCCACGATGCTGCACCACTACGGCCCGCAAGGCCCCTACCCCAGCTGGCTGAAATGGGGCGGCCGCAGCACCACCGAGCAGTACAAGCGCCGCCCCAGGCTGCTGGCCGCCCACCTGCCCTGGCTGCACCAGCGCCCGCTGCTGTGGCAAAACGACCACGTGCTGGCCAGCCACGCCGGCATCAGCGCCTCGCCCGATGCCTTTGAGCCCACCAGCCCCGACGGGCTGCTGTGGGCGCGCGGCCCACTGCAAAAGTTCGACCGGCTACAGGTGGTGGGCCACACGCCCACCGACGACAGCCAGCTGCTGCACGACGCGGCTTCCAACACGCTGTACCTCGACACGGGCGCGGTATTCGGGCGCAACCTGACCGGCCTGCGCCTCTCGCCCACCGGCGAGGTGCTGGCCGTTATTGCAATTCCCGTTGACCCGCGCGACTTGCCGGCGTAGCCCTTATTCAATTAATTCGTGATGCTCAACCAAGCCGCCATCGCCCACCTTTCGGCCACCGACCCGGTGCTCGGGACCATCATTGCCCACGGGCATGCCATTCAGCCGCGCCCCCACGAAGACCTGTACCTGGCCCTGCTGCGTGCCATCGTGAGCCAGCAGATTTCGACTAAAGCCGCCGCCGCCATCTGGAAGCGGTTCCAAACGCTTTTTCGGCCCGAGGGCTACCCCGAGCCGCGCGCCGTGCTGGCCCTGAGCGAGGACGAGCTGCGCGCCGCCGGCCTCTCGCGCCAGAAAGCCGGCTACCTCAAGGCCATTGCCGAATACAACGAGCGCGGCCTGCTCGACTACGAGCACCTCGCCAGCCTTTCCGAAGAAGCTTTCACCCAGCACCTTACCGCCATTAAAGGCGTGGGCCGGTGGACGGCGCAAATGCTCCAGATGTTCGCCCTCGACCAGCCCGACGTGTTTGCCGAAGGCGACCTGGGCGTGCAAAACGCCATGCGCAAGCACTACGGCCTGCCCGAAACCGGCCGCGCTCTGCAAAAGCGCATGCTCCTCCTGGCCGAGCCCTGGCGGCCCTACCGCTCGCTGGCCTGCAAGTACCTGTGGCAGAGCCTGGACCAGGCCACGCAGATACCGCCAGCGGAGTAAGCCGTGGGGGCTGGGGAGGCCGGCGCGCGCGGCTGGCTTAGCACAGCGCGTTGCCCATCGCAAATACCTGCTCCCGCACGAACAATTCGCCCTCCTGCCGCAGAATGGCTAGGTTATCGATGGTCAGGGTGAGGTTGTAGGTTTCTTCGTTGAGGTACATGAGCACGCGCCCCAGCAGTTCGGGGGTAGTGTCGTGCAGGGCCAACGAAATGTGGGGGAGCCACAGGTCGGGGGCGCTGAAACGGTCGGTTTCGAAGCACAGGGGGGCAATGGTTGCCAGCACCCGGTGGTGCAGGTCGTTGAGCGCGTCGGAGCGCAGCACCGGGATGTAGATGACGGGCCGGGGGCCGGGAAACACGCCCAGGCCAGTGGCATGCACCTTGAAGGGCGGGGTGGCCACGGCCACGGCATTGAGCACCGCCTTGAGGGCTCCGAGGTGCTCGACCCCGGCCAGCTGGTAGGTGATGTGCGGGTCGAGGGTGGCTTGCACATCGTTGAGCCCAAATTTGGTTTCCAGGCTTTTGATGATGCCGTTGATGCGCTCGGCTTCGGGGTCGGTGAGGAGGGAGGTAAGGGCGAGCATGGGGAGCGGAAGGCGTTGCGGCGGCGAAAAGGTGAGGGGATGCCTGGCCCTAGCTTACGGGCCACCCGCCAAGTAGATGCGCGCCGCCGGATATTTAGCCCTGCGCCATGCGCCGGTTGAACTGCTGGCTTTGCCCGCGCGGGATGCTCAGGGACTGAAAATCCTCACCCCGCATCATTTTGGCCAGCTGCACCAGTTGCCCCACGTGCGAGGCGTAGTGCGCCACCTGCCGCTGCACGGCCTGCAACACCGTGTGCGCCTCACCCCGGATGCGTACGGTGCGCAGCAGGTCGGCGGCCCGCAGCTCGTCGAGCAGGTCGAACAGGAGCTGCCAGGCGGCGTGCCACTCGGCGTGCAGCGCCGCAATGCCGGCGGCCGTGGCGGGCTCGGCAAATTCCTGGTCGCGCTGGCGGGTGGGCTTTTCGCCGTCGGCAGTCCAGAAATCGGTGAAGCGCGAGCGCAGGTTGCCCACCACGTGCTGCACGATGACGGCCGCCGAGTTGCTGCCCGGCGCGGGCTGGTGTAGCCACTCTTCGGGGCTGATTTGGGCCAGCGCCCGGTCGGCCAGGGCTTTGTACTGCTGGAAATTGTGCCGGAAGGAGGCCAGCAGGGCCTCGCCCACGGCGAAATCGGAAGGAGCTTGCATGCGGTAAATGTAGGCGCGGGCGCTACACTTCTACCCGGTAGATTTCCCGGCTCCGACCTGCCAAGCAGGTTCGTGGTCGAAGAAAAAAGCCGCTTTCATCGATTCAGTTCGCGCGTTGCCTAACTTTGCCGGGGGCTTTCGCCGTTAAGGCGAGCCTGTCCCAATATTCCGTGCCCGCAACGCCCGCCGCTTCTTCTGATTCCTCCGCTGCTGGTGCAACGCCGCGCCCCCGGCGGCGCTGGGCCTGGTGGCTGCTGGGCGGGGTAACCGCCGTGTTCGGGCTGCTTCTGGTGGCCCAGCACCTGCTCGACCCGTGGCTGCGCCGCAAGCTGGAGCAGCAGGTGAGCACCCAAACCCATGGCCAGTACCGCCTGCAGGTGGGCGCGCTGCACACCAGCCTGTGGCAGCGCGCCATCCGGCTGAGCGGGCTGCGCCTGCGCCCCGCCGCCACTGTGGCCGACACGCTGCCCCGCGTGCGGCTCGATGCGGCGCAGCTCCACATCACGGGCATCGGGCTGCTGACGCTGCTGCGCAAGGGCGTGGTGCCCATCGATAGCGTGGTGCTGGATTCGGCTCGGATTGAGGTGCTGGCGCTGGCCCGCAAACCCACCAAAAGGGCCGGCCAGCCGCTGCACGAGCAGCTGCCGCTCCGGCTCAAAGGGCTGGATATTGGCTATTTTGGCCTGCTGCACACCCAGGCCAGCTACCGGCCCGGCGGTGCGCAAGCCGCGCCCACGGCCCAATTTCGCCGCGCCGATTTGAGCGCGCAAAACCTGCTCATCAGCGCGGCCGGCGCGGCCGACTCGCAGCGCCTGGGCTACGCCTCGGGCTGGAATTTGCGGCTGCAACACGCGCAGGGGCAGGCCGCCGGCCACCGGCTGGCCGTGGCGGCGCTCGATATTTCAACCGCAGACCAACGTATTCAGCTCGATTCGGGGCGGGTGCAGCCGCTGGGCCTGGTGCGCGCCGGCCAGCCCCGCCTCGACCTGACGCTGCCGCGCCTGCGCCTTACCGGGCTGCGGGCGGCGGCGTTGCAGCACCAGCACCGCTTTCGGGCCGATTCGCTGCTGGTGCAGCAGCCGCAGCTTGTGGCCCGCCTGACCGCCTCGGGTTCGGGTTCGGGTTCGCAGGGAAGTTCAAAAGCCGTTACGGATTACCTCAAAAGCCTGGATTTGGCGCATTTGGTCGTGCAGGATGGCTACGCCCACGTAACCGGCGCGGCGGCCGACCCTATTATTCACGGCCTGGAAGTGGCGGGCACGGCCATCCATCTCGACTCGCTGAATGCGCCCGATGCGCGGCGCGTGTTCTTCGCCCAAGCCTGGGAAGTGGCCTGGGCCGCAGCCAGGCCACCGTGGCGGCGCACGCGCTGGCGCTGGGCAGCCTGCATTTATCCACGGCGAAAGGCGCGTTTGAGGTGCGCTCGGTCCGGATTCGGCCACCGGCGGCCGGCCAGGGCCAGCCCGACGGCGTGCGCGTTGGCCTCACGCTGCCCCGCCTCGCGCTGGCCGGCCTCGATGTGGCCGCGCTTCAGCAGCACCGTTTGAAGGCACGGCGGCTGGTTATCGACCGGCCCGATGTTGATTTTACGCCGCCAGCTCAGCCGCCGCCCCCTTTCTGGAAGCTGCTTTCGCACCAGCTGCGGCGCTCCGACCTGGCCGAATTGCGCGTGCAGCACGGCAACCTGCGCTTTGGGCGCTGGCAACACGCGCCCCAGGTGCGCGACCTGAATGCCACGGCCACCGCCATCCGCATCGACTCGGTGGCCAATGCCGACCCGGCCCGCATTGCCTACGCTCGTGGGTGGGTGGTGAACACCGGCCGCCTTTCCGTGCCTTTCGACCCTCCTTTTTACCAGGCCAGCAGCGCGCAGGTACATCTCGACACCAAGGCGCAGCAGTTGGTATTTAACAACCTGCGGCTCCAGCCCCAGTTCTCGCCCATCGGCATGAACCTGCGCAAAGGCTACCAGGCACCGGCCGTCAGCATCAGCGTGAAAACCCTGACCCTGGCCGGGCTTGCTTTCAAGGGTCTGGTCGAGCACGGGGATTTCCGGCTGAAACGCGCCACCGTGCAAAGCCCGGTGGTGAAAATTGCCTCCGACGGCCGCGGGCCTATCAACCCGAACCGCTCCAAAATCTCGCCCGAGGAAATGCTGAACCTGCCCATCATCGTCGACGTGCCCCGGCTCGACCTTATGAACGGCAACCTCTACACCACCTACCGCAGCCCGCTCACGCCCCTCAACGGCACCATGAACATCACCCGGTTCAACGGCTCATTCCTCAACCTGAGCAACGACCGCCGGCACCAGACGGCCGCACACCCGCTCACCGGCCGGGCCAGCACCTACCTGCAGAACCAGTGCCGGCTCGATGCGCAAGTGTCGATGTACCTGCTCGACCCGCTGGGGCGGCACCGCATCTGGGGCACGTTTGGGGCCGGCGCGTTTGGGATGCTCAATTCGATGACGGTGCCCACCAAACTGGTCGAATTCAAGAGTGGCCAGGTGCAGCGCATCCGCTTCGATATGAACGTGGACCGCCACGGCGCTACCGGCACCATGTACACCGAATACACTGGCCTGCAACTGAAGCTGTTGGGCTACAAAAATGAGGAAATCAAGAAAACCCTCCTCAAAAGTGTCATCTCCAAAGCCGCCAACGTGGTGGTGATTCGGGACCAGAACCCGCGCAAGCGCGGCCAGCTGGTGAGCGGCGAGATGAAGAGCACCCGCGAGCCGCGCTTTTCGGTGTTCGCCCTCTGGCGGCAGGGCGTCATCAGCGGCCTGTTCAACAACGTGGGCGTGCCCCAGAAAATCGCCCAGAAGCTGAGCGAAGCGCAGGACCAGGCCCCGCTGCCAAGGTAACGTATTGGGTTCCGGCCGCTGGCGTGGCGGTAGCCCGTCGTTCGGCTCCGGTTGCCTGGACGGGCTATGAGGCACAATTTATCGGCCCGGCCGCCCGCGCAGGCCGTACCTTTGCGCCCGAATACCCCGCGACCCCATGATAAGCATTTCCGACCTCGACTTCCATTTCGGCTCCCGTGCGCTGTACGACAACGCCAGCCTGCACATTAAGCCCAAGGATAAAATCGGCCTCATCGGCCTCAACGGCACCGGTAAATCGACCCTGCTGCGCCTGCTGGTGGGCGAGTACAAGGCCGACGGCGGCACGATTTCGATGAGCAAGGAAGTGAGCCTGGGCTTCCTGAACCAGGATTTGCTGAGCTACGACACCCACGAGAGCATCCTGCACGTGGCCATGCAGGCTTTTGAGGAAGCGCTGGAATTGCAGAAGAAAATCGACGATATTCTGGTGCTGTTCGAAACCGATTATTCGGACGACCTCATCGACAAGCTGGCTACCATGCAGGAGCGGTTTGAGGCGCTGGGCGGCTACACCATGCAGGCCCGCGCCGAGGAAATTCTCGAAGGCCTGGGCTTCTCGACCGAAGAGCTGAGCAAGCCGCTGAAAAGCTTCTCGGGCGGCTGGCGCATGCGCGTGATGCTGGCCAAAATCCTGCTGCAGCAACCTTCCCTGCTGCTGCTCGACGAACCTACCAACCACCTGGACCTGCCCAGTATCAAATGGATTGAGAACTATCTGGCCGACTACGAGGGAGCCGTCATTATCGTGAGCCACGACCGCGCCTTCCTCGACCGCACCACCAACACCACAGTGGAGGTAATTGGCGGCAAGCTGGTGCCCTACGCCGGCAACTACAGCTACTACCTGGAGGAAAAAGTCGAGCGCAACCTCATCCAGAAAGGTGCTTTTGATAACCAGCAGGCCCAGATTCGGCAGGCCGAGAAATTCATCGAGCGCTTCAAGGCCAAGGCCAGCAAGGCCAAGCAGGCCCAGAGCCGCGTGAAGGCCCTGGACAAGCTGGAGCGCATCGACGACGTGGCCCAGGACGCGGCCAAAATCAACATGAAGTTTACCTTCAAAGTCGAGCCCGGCCGCCACATTCTGCGCATGGAGCACGTGACTAAAAAGTACGACCAGAAGCTGATTTTCCGCGACACGAACGTGCACATCGAGCGGGGCGACAAAATCGCGCTCATCGGGGCCAACGGCAAGGGCAAATCAACGCTCATGCGCCTGGTGGCCGGCACCGAAGCCCCCACCAACGGCAAGCACCAGCTGGGCCACAACGTGATTATGTCGTTCTACGCCCAGCACCAGCTGGAGTCGCTGACGCTGGATAACGAGATTTTACAGGAGATGAGCGAGGCCGGCTCGAAGCGCAACGACATGGAGCTGCGCTCGGTGCTGGGCTCGTTCCTGTTTACGGGCGAGGAGGTTTTCAAGAAAATCAAAGTCCTCTCGGGCGGCGAAAAAAGCCGCGTGGCCTTGGCCAAAACCCTGATTTCGGAAGCCAACTTCCTGCTGCTCGACGAACCGACCAACCACTTGGACATGGTGTCGGTAAACATTCTGATTCAGGCTCTGGAGCAGTACCAGGGCACTTTTATCGTGATTAGTCACGACCGGTTCTTCGTGGAGAACGTAGCCACCAAAATCTGGTACATCGAGGATTTCCAGCTGAAAGAGTACCCCGGCACCTACGCCGAGTACGAAACGTGGATGGAGGACCGCGAAAAAGCCGCCAAAAAAGCCGGCCTGCCCAGCCCCAGCGCCCCCAAGCCGCAGCCCAAAGAGGAGAAAAAGTCCGAAGCGACTCCCGCTAAAACGTCGTCGCCCGACCAGAAAAAGGCGCTCAAGGAACTGGCCGAAGTCGAAGCCAAAATCGACACCCTCGAAAAGGAACTAGCTGGTTACGAAAAGCAGCTCGCCGACCCTAAAATCTACGAAAACACGGCGCAGTTGAAAGACGCGACGATGAAATTTGAGCAGGTGAAAAAGGAGTTGGTGAAGCTAAACGACCGCTGGGAAATGCTGGCGGAAGTATAGCTCCGGTTAGCTGCTAAAAACGGAAGCCTCTCCTGAAGCAATTGCTACGGGAGAGGCTTTTTTGTTGTCACGTTACCGCTAACGGACACGGCTTGGCGATGTGGTGGTATTTGAAAATCGTCAGCCCGTAACCGAAGCTAAATTTATAAATAAAAGTTGATGATAAGAACTAAAGCCAAATAGTTATTCGTCTGCTGGAACTGAAGGCGAATAGCGAACAAAAAGTTGAGAATATATTCGTCGCCCCGCCATATTGCCAAACCGCCTGTTGTGTGCCGTTATGTTAGCGGTCAGGTTAGTAAAGGAAGAAAACTAAATCTTTGTTGTCTTTAATTGCTTTGTCAAAAGTAAATTCAAAGTCCTCTTTTTCCATTTTCAAGTAATCTTCGTCAACGCCGTCTCTTGTTGTCAATGCTAAGAATTTATCTTTTTCTGTCTGTAATTCAGTTGTCGGAATACTATAAATTTCAGGAAAGTCACTTGAAAATGGAATTGGAATAAATGCTCTGTAAGTCTGCTTAGGAACTGCCCAATAATAGTTTGTAGAAAATTCATCATTCGGTGGAACTATTTCCTCTCCATAATGTCCGCATAGTTTTTCGTAAACATAGCCGTACATATAAGCAAGTTCAGGAAATCTAATATCGCCGTTTATTATGTCAGTCAAAACTTCCTGTGAATTTTTGTCGTCGCCTATTTTGTCGTCAAAGTCAAAGTCAATATTTAGGTCGTCCAATTCGTCAGATAATTCGTCCAAAAGAGAAGAAAGTAATTCTTTGTCTTTACTTCCATAAAGTTTTTTGATTTCTGTTGAGTTGGTTAAATAGCTTACTACAGAATAGCTCATTGTCAGTTTTTTAAGGTTCTATTTTCTTATTGTTTTGTCTTGTTAGCGGGTCTGTCTAAAATGGCACACAACATTAGGGTTGCCGAAACTGGGTACAGTGTAAGTTTCGGCAACCCGCACTATGAACGCAAGCAACCTTCGGGAAGCATACCGAATTGGCATGCTTCCCGAAACCTAGGTTTCAGAGCCCCAGCGTATCGAGTGGGGAAGCGGGGCGCTTGTTTTGGGCCACATGGGTGTATATTTCTGTCGTTTTAATGCTGCTGTGCCCCAGCAAATCCTTGATAAAACGGATATCGGTACCAGCTTCGAGCAAATGGGTCGCATAGGAGTGACGCAGCATATGCGTGGTGATGGGCCGTCGGATTCCGGCCCGGGCAGCAGCTTGCTTCACTACCAGCTGCAAGCTACGCTCTCCGTAGGGTTCGCCGGGTCGCTGGCCCTCAAATAAAAATGTGCTGGGTCGAAACTGACGGAACTGCTCCCGCAGCAGCAGCAGTAGCATTTCGGGCAGGGGCAAATCCCGGTCTTTTTTGCCTTTACCACCGCGCACGTACAGGGCCATGCGCTTCGCGTCGATGTCGGCGGGGGTCAAGGCCAGCACTTCGGCCAGGCGCAGGCCCAGGCCATAGGCCAGCATCTGCATGGCGCGGTGCTTCAAGTTGTCGGTGCCCAGCAGCAGGTCGCGCACCTCTTCCCTGGCCAGCACTTTGGGGTTGGTTTGGGGTCGTTTGGGGCGGGGTACTTCATAGTATTGCCTCGGCTGGCCCTCCACCTGCTCATAATAGAATTTAATGGCGTTGATAAGCGTGTTCTGGTAGGCTTCGGATATGCCCGCCGCCACACACCCGGCCAGATAGTCGAGCACGTCCTGCTTGCTCAGCTCCAGAGGCAGGCGCGGCGCGTGGTGCGTCAAAAACAGCTGAAACGCCCCCCGGTAGTTCTTCAGCGTGGCCGGGCTGTAGCGCTTGAGGGCAATAAACTGGTAGTAGCGCGACAGCAGCACCTGCGGCGGCGTGGGTGGCGGCGGCGTGGGTGGCGGCGGCTCGGTGGCCAGCGCCGGTACCACGGGCACGTGCAGCGGCACGCCCAGCTGCTGGCAAGCCTGCCGCACCAGCTCCACGGCTTCCGGCGTGGCCGCTAGCACATAGCCCCGCGCGGCAACGGCATACTGTACGCCAGCCGCCAGCAGGGCCGTGCGCACAGGGGCATCGGAGTACGGAAAGAATACCCGGAACCCGGCGCGGTCTTCAGTCAGGCGGAGCGAGACGGCCGCTTTCATCGCTCCAGGGGTGGCACTTCGCCGGTTTTCTTATCTAGCAGCAGCAGCTGCTCACCAATGATTTCGGTGAGGTAGTGGCGCTGGCCGGCAGCGTCATCGTAGTGGCGGGTTTTCAGCTTGCCTTCGAGGTACACTAGGCTGCCTTTGCGCAGGCAGGCCTGGGCCAACTCGGCCAGGCCGCGCCACAATACGATGCTGTGCCAGTCGGTGCTGGTGTGGGGCTGGCCACTTTTATCGCGGTAGGTTTCGGACGTGGCCAGCGAGGATTTCGCCACCGGCACGTTGCCTTCCAACACCTGCACCTCGGGGTCTTTACCAAGGCTGCCAATCAGGGTTACTTTGTGGAGTCCTCTCATGCGGGGCAAGGTACGCAGCCGGCCCAAGCCGTACTTTCGCCCCATGCGCTTCCGATTTTCCTTCGCCTCCTTCCTGCTGCTCGCGGCGGCCTGCGTGCCGCTGGGCACGCCCATTACCAGCACTAGCAGCTCGGCTCCCGGCCAGCAAAAACCGCCCGAATACTACGCCGACAAAACTCTGCGCTACCAGGACTACACCTACTCGCCCGATGTGCGCAGCGTGCAGTGCTACGTAGCCACGGGCCAGCCCAACGAGGTGTTTCAGCCGCCAGTGGTGCCGCTGGGGCAATCGGCGGCCATCACGATGGATTTCGACGTGCTCGGCGACCAGAGCCAGCGCTTCACGGCCAAGCTCATTCATTGCGACGTGGACTGGCAGCCCTCGGTGCTGACGGACATGCAGTTTCTGACCGAAATTAACGAGTTTACGGTGACCGATTACCGGATTGGTACCGGCACCAAAGCACCCTATTTCCACTATCGCCTGCACGCCCCCAATGTGCGCCTAAGCGGCAATTACCTGTGGGTGGTGCAAACGGGGGCCGGCGTGCCGCTGGTATCGCGCCGCCTGCTGGTGTATGAGAACCGCGTGAACGTGAGCCTGAAACCGGGTATTGTGATTGGCGGCACCGAGCGGTTCACGCTCCAGCAGCTCGACTTTGCGGTGAGCTACGGTAGCGTGGACCTGGTGAACCCGGCCGTGGAAGTGAAAACCGTGCTGCGCCAGAATTTTCGCTGGGACAATGCCAAATACGGCCTGCGCCCCACCTTCGTGCGCGACGCCGACCGCCGCCTCGAATACCAGTACTTCAACTTCGAAAACGCCTTCCCCGGCCTCAGCGAGTACCGCTTTT
>JALYUH010000129.1 GCA_030853985.1 Bacteroidota bacterium
CAGCAGGTTCTGGGCCGCATCGGTAAAGCGCCATTCCATGGTGGGGTGGATGGCCGTAAACTTCTCCTTCACGATGGCCTGCACCCGGGTTTGCAGGTCTTCGGCGTTGCGCTTCACGGCCACCGCGAACAGCGGCAGGAACTGGGCCACGGTATCCATGTCAAATTCATCGAGGCCGCCCGCATCGGGCGTGCCCAGCTCCAGCAGGCCCACCGTGTCGTTGCCGTAGGGCAACAGGGCCAGAATGGCCGAGCGAATACCCAGGCTCATAATCTGCTCGCGCAGGTCGTCGGGCAGGTCCGACGTGGCTACGTCTTTGAGGACCAGCGGTTCGCGGTTACTCAGCAGGCGTTGGTAAATCTGGCGGAAGCTGCTGTCGGACGCCTTGTTTTGCACCTGCTTGGTGAGAAAGCTGTGGTTGATTTTGCGCCCGAAGTCCATAAAAGCCTTCTTCTTCTCATCATATGCCGCAATGCCCAGCTGCAAGGCCGGCTGCGCGAACAGCACCCGCAGCTTCTCCTGAATCTGCTCGAAGCGGGCGGGCGTCTGCAGCACGTCGCGCTCCAGCAGGTCGTATTTCAGCTCCGACAGGATTTCCTGCTCCGTTACGTCGGTCAGGCGCAGCACGTTGAAGCCTTCCAGCTCGAAATGCTCGGACGGCAATAGTTGCTGCCATACTTCGGGCCGGTGGCGGTTGTGCAGCAGGGTTTCGCGCTGCTCGTCGCTCAGCGGCGGCGCTTCGCCCACCACTCGCACGCGCACAAACGTCGAGTCGAACCCCACGCTGTAGTGGCGGTATAGGCCAATTTTATAGTCGGGCACCGTAAAAATAATCGCGCCCAGCGCCGGCAGCTCCACGCCGTACACGCGGTACAGTACCAGCTGGTAGGCCATCAGTCCCAACTGGCGCTCCATGGCGGCCACGTCGATGTTCAGCGGCTGCTTCACCAGGCCGTCCTTGTTCAGCATGATGTCGCGGAACGGCTGAGTCGAGAAGAAGCTGCGCCGCTGAAACGGCCCCACGGCCCCGCTAATATCCGTCGCCAGCGAGGCCGGCGGAAACACGGCCAGCATCAGGGTTTCCACCAGGTCGCAGTGCTCTTCCAGTAGCTTGGAGTCGGCTACGGGCTGGGTTATCCAGGGGGCCTGGGCCACCTGCACCCCCACGGCCTGGGCCAGCAGCGCCACGCCGGCATTGGCCGACTGCTCACGCTCCAGCCAATAATCGACCAGCGGCGCGAGGCTGAGCGCGGTGCGAAAGGGGAACGCCGGGGCCGCAACGGCGGGGGCGGCGGGAAGGGGAGAATCGGTTGCCATGAATGGTTGCAGAAGTAGGACGTGCGTAAGCGCGTCCGTTCTTTATATAATATACGAGCCGCGCGGCCGCAGCGGCTACTTCGTTACCGTAAGCACCGCTTTGCGCGCAGTCAGTTCTTTGAAAGAGCGGGTTTTGACGGAGTCGGGCCACACCTGCACCAGCTTCCGCGAGTTGGTGTAGCAGGTGCAGCAGCCGTTGCCCTCCAGGCTCCCGCTGAGCTTCACCTGTTTAATGAACAACAGGCGCTTGCTGGGCCGCACCCGGGGCTTGGTGCCGGGGTAGTAGCGCAGCACGTAGCTGAAGGTATCGAGCCGGGCGCTGCCCAGTTGGCCGAACGGTGTGGCGTTGTTGATAAGGAGCGTGTCGTTGGCCGCCAGTTGCGCGGCCGTGCGGATGATAGTCGCGGTTTCGGGCTTGGGCCGGGGCACCGGCGGCCGGAGCGTGTCGTAGCGCAGGTAGCGCACCAGCACGAGGGTGTCGAGGTCAGCGGGGCTGAACTGGCTGCGGTCGAACACCATACGAATGGCATCGGCCTGCGCTTCGTTCGGGCAGTCGCACACGTTGTTGGCGCAGCAGCCCGCCAGTAGTATTCCCAGGCCCGTCAGGGCCGCCAATCGAGTCATCAGAAGTAAAGCCATCACGCGCCAAAGGTAAAGCCCGCCGCCCCCACGCGCCCCGCAGGGCCAGTGGAAGCGGCGGGCCTGAACAAACGCCACCAGCCCGAAATAATTGCCTAGCGGCCGCCCGTCGCCGACGATGAAGCGGCCGGAATCGTTGGGTTTTCGACGGTGCCGCCGGCCAGCAGCAGCGGGCGCAGGCGGGCGGTAGCGGTGTCGAGTTGGGGGCGTATTTTGGCCATTGCGCCGCGCAGGGCAATAATGTCGGCCAGGCGGGGGGCATCGGTTTGCGAGTAGCCGTGGTACATGGCCACTTTCACTTCGGAAGTGCCGGTGCCGTCGTAGGTGCCCAGCAGGTTGCCGGCGGCATCGCTCACCTGCACCTCGGCTTGCAGCGTGGTTTTGTACCACTCCAGCGGCACGCCTACCACGGCCGGAATCATAAACGTGAGCACCTGCGCGCCCTGCAGGCCGCGGCCGGTGCGCAGGGTCTTCACCTTTTTCACCACCAGCTTGGCGTAGCCATACGTGGCCGAGTCGGTGGGCTCGGTCAGGTTGATGCGGCACTCCTGCTGGAACAATTTGAGCGGGTCTTCGGGCAGCGCGCCGTCGTTCATGGCCAGCGGGCCCTGGTCGGCCAGAATTTCGAGCGGGGGCAGACGGTTGGCGATGGCCGCCGTGGGCGTGCTCCGCATTTGGTTTTTAACCGAAACGCAGGAGGCAACTCCCAGCAGCGTGGGCACCATTGCCAGTACGGCCCCTTGACGAAGAATTTTCATAGCTTGAAGGTAATAGAAAAACCCGATAAAAAGAAGAAAAGCAAAAATTGTCTTATATTCATACGAAAGCCCCAATACAGGATTTCTAAGGCTAAATTACGGTATTAATGTGGTAGTGCGGCCATTTTACTCGAATTTTTAACAAAAAAAAGGCACCCGATTTTACTTCGGGTACCTTGTTTTCGTTCAATTATGCTTTCCTGCCTGGGCTACTCGGCCGCCGGGTCGGGGCCGGTATAGCCGTCCACGAACTCGCCTTCCCAGCGGGCCACCACCGCCGAGGCGAGGCAGTTGCCGAGCACGTTCACGGCCGTGCGGGCCATGTCCATCAGCGCATCGATGCCCAGAATGATGAATACCGGCCAGGCCGGCAGGTTGAACGAGGCCACCGTGGCCAGCAAAATCACGAGCGAGGCGCGCGGCACGCCGGCCACGCCCTTGCTGGTCAGCATGAGCGTGAATACCATGAGTAGCTGCTGGCCGAAGGAGAGGGGCACGCCCGCCGCCTGGGCCACAAATACCGCCGCCAGCGACAAGTACAGCGTGGTGCCGTCGAGGTTGAAGGAATAGCCCGTGGGCATCACGAAGGCCACGATGCGGCGCGGCACGCCAATGCTTTCCATGGCTTCCATGGCCCGGGGCAGCGCGGCTTCGGAGGAAGTGGTGGCGAAGGCAATGATCACCGGCTCGGCCACGGCCGCGATGAAGCGGCGCAGCGGCAGCCGCGCCAGCAGCGCCACCGGCAGCAGCACCAGCAGCACAAAAGCCACGAGCGCGCCATACAGCGTGAGCAGCAGCTGCAAGGCGTTGAACAGCGGGGCGAAACCCATTTTGCCCACCGTGTAGGCCAGCGCCCCGCCCACGCCCAGCGGCGCGAAGTACATCACCACGTTGGTGAACTTGAACATGACCTCCGACAGGCTTTCGCAAACTTCCAGCATCACGCGGCGCGGTCGCTCGGGCGTGAGGGCCAAGCCAATGGCGAATAGGATGGCGAAAATCACCACTTGCAGCACCTGCCCTTCGGCCACCGATTTGGCAATATTTTCGGGGAAGATGTGCAGGATGATGTCGGCCGCCGTTTGGGGCGGGGCGGCGGTCAGGGCTTCTTCCTTCACGCCCACGCGGCTGATGCCCACGCCGGCCTTGGTGAGGTTGATGGCCCCGAGGCCGATAAAGAGGGCAAACGTGGTAACTATCTCAAAGTAAACCAGGGCCTTGATGCCCATGCGGCCCACCTGTTTCAGGTCGGCGTGGCCGGCAATGCCCACGACCAGCGTGGCGAATACCAGCGGCGCAATAATGGTTTTCACGAGGCGCAGGAAGGCGTCGCTGAGCACTTTCAGGCTCATGGCCACTCCGGGCGCGTCGTGGCCCAGCTCGATGCCGATGAGCATGCTCACCACAATCCAGAGGGTGAGGGAGCGGCGGGGAGCG
>JALYUH010000174.1 GCA_030853985.1 Bacteroidota bacterium
CCCCCATGCTCGTTCAGCATGGGGGCTTTTTTGCGTCGGTGGGCGGCTAAATCCGCTGCAAACTCTTATAAAACCCTTCCTGGTATGACTTGCCGATGGGCACAAAGTGGCCGCCGTGCAGGTTGGCCGTGTTGTCTTCAATGGACTCGATGTGCTGGCTATTGAGCAGGTAGCTGCGATGCACCCGCACGAAGTTGGTGTACGGGGCCAGCCGGTTTTCCAGGGCTTTGAGCGTGGTGTACACGATATACTTGTGCTTGTCGGTCACGATGTTCACGTAGTCCGACAAGGCTTCCACGTACAGCACTTCGTCGAAGTCGATGCGGACCATGCGGCTGTTCACTTTCACAAACAGGTCGCTGCGGGTGGGCGTTTCGGCGGCGGCCGGCGCGGCGGCCGGGGCCGTGCCCACGCGGCTGCTCACGCGCTCCACAGCCTGCGTGAAGCGGGCGAATTCGAAGGGCTTCACCAGGTAGTCGGTTACGCGCAGGGCGAAGGCATCGACGGCAAAATCTTGCCGGGCTGTGGTGATGATGACTTCCGGTGGGTTGGGCAGCACGCGCAACAGGTCGAGGCCGCTCAGGTGCGGCATCTCAATATCCAGAAACAACACGTCGACGCGGTTGCCTTCCCGGAAAAAGGTCAGCCCGGCCAGCCCATCGGCCAGCGCAGCCACCAGCTTCAGATTGGGTGTCAGCGCTACGTAATGCTCCAGGGTAAGGCGATTTATTTCGTCATCGTCGATAATGGCGCAGGTAAGCATAAGCGGAGCAAGGTGGAGTAAGAAACTGACCGCGAAGAACCGGCAAATGTTTCGTTCGCCGGCCTAAAGTAGCCGTTCAGATGGCAAGTTAGCCCACTGGCTGGCGAAGTAAATTTATTCTTGATAAAACAATGTGGTGATTTTAATATAGATTTGTCGCATGCCAAGTATTCTCAGTTTGCTCGTCTTTTATGCCCCGCGCGGCGGGCGGGCGGCCCGCGGGTTGGCGGCCGGCCTGCTGGGGTTGCTACTGCTGGCCGGCGCTACCGGCCCGGCCCAGGCTCAGCGGCGGCACCCGCGCGCCCCGGTGGCCACCGCCAAACGGCCAGACGAAACCGCCACGCCCAGCCTTTCGCGCCACCTGCACGACGCGCAGCGCATTACCGGCTACCTCGCCGACGCACTGCGGCTGAGCACGGCCCAGCAAATTGCCCTGCAAAATTGCACCTTGTCCGAACGGGCAGCCTTGCTGCTGGCCACTTCCGACAACGATGCCCAAGCGGCCCAGGCCCGCTACCTGGCCAGCGTGCGCCGGGTGCTGGCCTCCAGCCAGTTGCGCAGCTACGTGCAGCTGCGCCAGCAGCTCGAAGGCACGATGCTGCCGCTCGACGGCCTCGGCATCGTGGCCCGCTAATACTTGTTCAACCTTCTCCGGGGCCATGGCCACCGGCTGGTGCCAATTGCCCTGCTCTTCTACTTGGTTTCATCTCGCTGCGCCGCGGAGCCAACCATGCTGTGAATAACTCAACCCGCTGCCCTTGCCTCAACCTTATCTTGCTCCTGCCCGTTGCGCAGGCTCATCATCCCCACCGCTCCTACGGGTGGCGCTGCGGCCCTTGGGCCGCGGGCTGCTGGGCCAGCTCCTGCTGCACCAGGGCCTGCACGGCGGGCTGCTCGTAGTCGGCTTCGGCCTGAATGTGGGGCATGAGGCGGGCCATAATGGCATCCTGGCGCTGGCCGGCGGCCCAGGCCTGGGCGTAGGGCGTATCGGAAAAGGTAACCTGCGCGTACAGCGGCACCCACTGGCCGGGAAACTGGGCCGATATTTTCGCCTCCACTTTCTTTTGCAGCAGGAAGCGCGGGTCGCCCACGCGGTCGCGCATCTCCACGAAGTTGTAGATGGCCAGGTCGGCCATGGCATCGTTGTCGGGCTTGCGCTGGGCCTGAAACTCGGCAAAAATGGTGGCCCAGGCAGCATCGCCGTGCTGGTCGAGCAGCTGGTTGAGCACGGTGCAGTCCTCGAAGCCGGAATTCATGCCCTGGCCATAAAAAGGCACAATGGCGTGGGCCGCATCGCCGAGCAGCAGCACGTCATCGTGGTACTTCCAGGGGAAGCAACGCACCGTCACGAGCGAGCCCGTGGGGTGCGCAAAAAACTCCTCGGTCAGGTCCGGCATCAGGGGCGTGGCATCGGGAAAAACGCGGCTAAAAAAGGCGCTTACCTCGGCCGGGGTTTGCAGGGTGGCGAAGCTTTCGGGGCCTTCGTAGGGGAAAAACAGGGTGCAGTTGAACGAGCCGTCGAGGTTGGGCAGCGCAATCATCAGGTACTGGCCGCGGGGCCAGATGTGCAGCGCGTTTTTCTCGAACTGCCACGCGCCGGCCGGGCCGGCGGCAATGGTGAGCTCCTTATAGCCATAGTCGAGGTAGTCCTGCGAGTAGTCGAACCGGTCGGTGCGCTGCAAGGCGGCGCGCACGGCCGAAAAAGCGCCATCGGTGCCCAGCAGGCGGGCGTAGGGTTCGGTGCGCTCGGCGCGGGTTTCAGTATCGCGCAGGCGCAGCTCTTTGGCTCTCAAATCGAGGCCCAGGCACTGCTGGCCGAACGCAATTTGCACGCCGGCCTGGGCCTCGGCCAGGTCGAGCAGGCGGCGGTTGAGGTGGCCGCGGTTCACGGAGTAAATGGCCTGGTCCTCGTGGCCGTAGGGCTGGCGGGTGAGGTGGCCCTGCAGGTCGTGCATCACGCGGCCGCTCATGGCAATGCCCACCTGGCGGATGTCGTCGGCAACGCCCACGCCGGCCAGGGCCTTCCAGCCCCGGTCCGACAGGGCCAGATTGATGGAGCGGCCCTCGGCCACATCGGCGCGGCGCGGGTCGGGGCGGCGCTCGAACAACTGCACGGCGTGGCCCCGGCGGGCGAGATACAGCGAAAGCAGCGACCCCACCAGGCCGGCACCCATAATGGTAACGGAACCAGCAGCGGCGGGCGGAGATACGGACGACATAACGGACAACAACTTAAGCGTGGAAGGTGGCGAAGCTACTACGCGGGGCGGGTTGGCGACGCGAAGGGCGCAAAAATTCAAACGGTTATCGGGCCATTTGGGCGAGCAGGCCACCCGGTTGAACGCAATTTGGCTGAAGCAGGCAACGCAACGCGGACCTTTGTCGAATTAGAATTAAACCCGCTTTTGCTATGACACTTATCCGAATGCGTACCTTGTTTAGTGGGCGGCGACGCTGGCGCCTGCGGGCGGCCAGCCGGCGGCACAGCTTCCACGGCCGGCTGCTGGCCCGCAAAAATTTCGGGCTGGCAGCAATGGCCGGCGGAAGCCGCGCGCAAAACCTTGTTTCGTCCAAATCAAAACATAGCCGGGTAGCAACGCTCCGCATCGGCGATTTCGTGGTTGGACAAGAGGGCGACCCGCAACTGTTGGGCCACCCAGCAATCCGCTATTAGCCGATAAAACAAGGATTATAGTTGCTCAAATTATTATAACGCCCGTTAAATAACTAGTACCTGCTTGGCAGCTAAACCACTGTGAGTGAGAAATAATGGGTAATTTTCTAAATTAAGCTCATCGAATTATTTCTTATGCACCGTCTTTTTCTCGCTTTAATTATATTTGCAAGCACAGTTGCTGGTAGTTGGGCGCAAGGCGTGCAAACCGTGCGGCACGGTGCAAACCGAAGCCGGCGCACTGCTGCCGGGCGCGACGGTTTTCTTCAAGGGCACCTACACGGGGGCCAGCACCAACGAGGAAGGCCAGTTTGGGGTGAGAGGAGATTTTGCGAAGGGCGTACTCACGCTGTCGGTATCTTTCATCGGCTATGAAACCCAGGAACTGCCCATTTCCGGCCCCGATAATGCCTTGGTGATAACGCTGCGCCCGAGCGCCGTACTCGACCAGGTGGTGGTGGCGGCCTCCCGCGTGGAGGAAAGCATCGGCCAGGTGCCGGTAACGGTGGAAAAGCTCGACCAGCGCCAGGTAGAGCAGCTGACCACGCCCGACCTGACAGCCGGCCTGGCCCGCTTCAAGGCCAACGACTTCGTGGCCAAGAACTTCGACGCTACTTCGCCCCTCATCGAACCGGCCAACAACCCCGCCGGCTCGAACCTGGGCTACGACGCGGTGAGCCGCTACGGCTACATTGGCAACACATTTCCGGCCAGCCCCACAGCGCCGCCCCCGGCAATGCCATCAACCCCACTACCAGCAAGCCCGTAACCTACGCCGAGCGGTCCTTCGGCACGTACGTCGTGGCCTACAACACGGCCTACACCAAAGCCCTGGCCGCTAGCAGCCATGCCGCCGCCGATGCCGCCGCACTCGCCGCCCGCACCACCGCCAATGCCAGTACCCCGCTACTGCAGCCCGGCACGCCCGATTTTGACGCGGCCCGTAGTCAAGTTATCCCTGATTCGCCCCCCGGCCAGGGCGCGCGCCTGGTTTTGCGCTCTTACCTGAACGAGGGCAGCGGCCAGTACACGTTCAAAAACGACTTTGCGGATTTGACCGTGGGCGCGGCTTACCGGCAGTTTTTGCTGGGCTCGGATGGCAGCTTGTTTGAGGATATCCGCGACGGCGACCGCATCAAAAACTACGAGTACGGCGCGTACGCCCAGGCCAGCAAAACCCTGCTCGACGACCACCTGAAGCTGGCCGCCGCCGGCCGCATCGACAACTTCAAGAACTTCGGCACGGCCTTTTCGCCACGCGCTTCGGCCGCGTAGCGCTACAACGTGAACTACAGCTGGGTCGACAGCTTCCGCTACGAGTCGCCGTTTGCCACCGGCACCGTGGCCGCGGCTCGGATGGTGGATGCACAGGCCGGCTACCTCATCAAGCCGCTGCATCTCACGGCCCAGGCCAGCGTCACCCACCTGTTCGATGCCCAGAACTACCAGGTATACGGCGCGCCGAGCTACGGCCACCTGGGCTACTTCGGCCTGCTGTTCGAAATCAAATAAGCCGCCGAATTTTTGGTTGCAAAAAGCCCATTTCACCTACTGAACGGGGCTTTTTGTGTGAATACAGCTGAACAGTAATGCCGGCAAGTTAAATTTATAGCGGAAGCAGCCTCAAAAGCTGGTACGTTCCTTGAAAAGAGGACGCCGCCGCCGGGCCGTCCGGGGTTGGGTTGTTGGCGATTCCCACTGCCGTCTTTCCTGCCTGCTTATGCCCGTTAGTATGCTCGCTCGCCGCCCCAAGCTTTCGTTGATGGGAGCCGATATTTCCCCCGCCGAAACGTCTTCCACGGCATCTTACACCCGTTCATTGGCGAAAGATTTTGCCCTGCGCGCCGTGCTGCGGGTGGGCGACTATGAAGTGGGCGCAACCTTCTGCCCGCGCCTGTGCGGGCACCCCGGCATCCGGTACTAGCCCGGCGCGGCCGGCCCCACCCACCGAAACGTGAGGTTGAGGCGCGGCCCCACGGGCCGGGCCGTTTTGGGCAGCGCGTGCTGCCAATGCTGCTGCGTGGGGCCGCGCATGAGTAGCAGGCTGCCGGGGGGCAGGTCGATGCCAAAGGGCGGGTGCACCAGGCCGGCGCGCGGGCGCAGCCGGAAGCGCCGCACCGCGCCCAGGCTAAGCGAGGCAATGGCGGGCGCGGGGCCCAGCTCGGGCTCGTCGTCGGCGTGCCAGCCCATGCTGTCGCGCCCGTCGCGGTACAGGTTCAGCAGCACGCTGTTGTAGCGGGTATTGGTGGCCGCTTCGAGGCGTTGGCGCAGTTGGGCCAGGGCCGGCAGCCAGGGGCGCGGCTCCCACACCAGGCCCGAATAGCTGTAACGCGCCTCGGCATCGCCGTACCAGGCGGTGAGACGCGGCTGCGGGATTTCCTGCCCGAAAATGCGAATGGCCCGCTGCTCCCAGGCAACTGCGG
>JALYUH010000204.1 GCA_030853985.1 Bacteroidota bacterium
CAGCAGCAGCCCGGCGCTGGTCAGCAGGTCGAGCAGGCGCTTGGCGCGGGCTTTCTGGGGCTGGTTCAGGTTCAGCTCGATGTTGAGGGTGTAGTAGTCGCCGGGCGCGTCTTTGCTGCTGCTGCCGATGATGTACTGGCTGTCTTCGGGCAGGATTTTGTAGGCCACGGGCGGGTCGGCCGGCAGGCGCAGCATCAGGGCGATAATCTGGCTGGCGGGCAGGTCCTTGCCGCAGAAAATCAGCTCGTTCAGCGCATAGAGGCGAATGATGTCGGCCAGCTGGCGCAGCTCGCCGAGGGGCTCTTCGATGAGTGAATGCGTGAATGGATGAATGGGTGAATGAGTTTCGGCCACCGCCACGGGCGTTTCCGGCTCCACGCGCACGTAGCCAATCACGCGGGCCGAAACGTGGGCGGCTTCCAGCAGCTGGCGCACGCGCTGGCTTTCGGGGCCCGAGCCCACGATGGCAATGTTTTTCTGGTGCCGCTCGCTCAGGCGCAGGTTTTTATATTTGATAAAATGCGCCAGCAGCTGCCGGCCTACCAGCGCCGTGATGGCCCACACGCCGCCTAGAATAATGAGCGCCTTGGAGAAGCGCCAGGCATCGAGAAAGTTGGAGGCGGCCGAAATCAGCAGTGTGCCCATGGCCACGCCCCGCACGATGCGCGAGGTGCGCACCGGCTGGTCGTAGCCCCCGCTCAGGTAAGTAGAGGTCAGCCAGACCACGATGTAGGCCGGCACGGCGGCCGCCATGTACTGCGGCGGATAGTCGCCGGGCACGAACTTGTGGTTGCGCTCCCAGTAGGTTTTCAGGAAGTACATGCCGCCCCAAATCAAGCCCGCGTCGAGCAGCAGCGGGGCGGCGCGGCGCAGCAGGCGCTCGGCCACGGCCGCGCCCGCCCGCAGCCAGATGGCCGCATTAATGAGCAGCGAAAACAGGCCTGCCCGACCCGGCGCAAAGTGCTTCTGGGCAAAAATCACCATCGCCCGATAAAACACGAATACGTAGTTCACGCTGGTGCGCTTCGTGCTCTCGCCCTTGTAGTGGATGATGCGCGTGCCGGGAAAATAATAGTTCTGCCAGCCGCCCTGCGTGAGGCGATACGAGAGGTCAATGTCCTCGCCGTACATGAAATAGTCTTCGTCGAGCAGCCCGATTTTAGCCAGCGCGGCCTGGCGCAGCAGCATAAACGCGCCGCTCAGCACCTCCACCTCGTGGGTTTCGTCCTTATCGAGAAAGCCCAGGTGGTAGCGCCCGAACGTGCGCGACTTCGGCATCAGCTTCGCCAGCCCGAACATTTTGTAGAACGCCACGGCCGGCGTGGGCAGTGCGCGCTTGCTTTCGGGCAGGAAATGGCCCTGGCCGTCGAGCATCTTCACCCCCAGCCCGCCGCAGGTTGGGTGCGCGTCCATGAAATCGCAGCAGGCCCGGAAGGTGTCTTCCTCCACCACCGTGTCGGGGTTCAGCAGCAGCTGGTACTGGCCAGTGGCGCGGCGCAACGCCTGGTTGTTGCCCTTCGAGAAGCCTGGGTTGTCGTGGTTGGCAATCAGGATGACTTCCGGAAACCGCGCCCGCACCATGGCCACCGAGCCGTCGGCCGAGTTGTTGTCGACCACAAATACTTCTACCGGCTGCCCCAGCTTCTCCACGGCCCGCCGCACCGAGAGCAACGCCTGCTCCAGGAAATAGCAGACGTTGTAATTGACAATAATAACGGAGAGCTTCACCACGGGAAGGCGAAATTAAGCTGCGCTGGCCAGCCGCCGGCGGGCAAGGGCACTTTTTACCGCTCCGGCCAAGCCGGGAGCACCTATAAGAGACGTTTTAAGTGCTCCGGAATTGGCCGGAGTGCTTGCGAGAACTGTTCTAAGGAGTCCTGGGCTCGGCCGGAGCGGTTAAAGGATAATTTCTAATTAATAAAGTTCAATTATGGGCACTGCAAAGCCTCGACATTGCTGATGCCGGAACTTCGGGGGTAGCGCCAACTTTTCGTTTGGGTCGTTGCGCCGTGCGGGTTCACGCAGGGGACGCGAACTAAAAATTCGCGCTACTACGCCTGTCGCAGGCGGTCCACGATGCTGCGACCGAGCGTAATTTCGTCGGCATACTCCAGTTCGCCGCCCATCGGGATGCCGCGGGCAATGGTGCTGATGTGCACGTTGGGCAGGTCGCGCAGACGGCGCGAGAGGTAGAAGGCCGTCGTGTCGCCCTCCATCGTGGGCGAAATGGCCAGAATCACCTCGCGCAATTCCGAGTCTTCGGCCGAGGCGCGGGCCACCAGCGAGTCGATGTGCAAATCGGAAGGGCCGATGCCTTCGATTGGCGAAATCACGCCGCCCAGCACGTGGTACACGCCTTTGTACTGGCCGGTATTCTCGATGGCGATGACGTCGCGCACATCCGACACTACGCACACCAGGCTGTGGTCGCGCAGCTTATTGGCGCAGATGCCGCACTCCTCGGCATCGGAAATGCTGTGGCAGGTTTTGCAGTACGTGATTTCGAAACGCATCTTCGCCAGCGCTTCGGCCAGCGAGGCGGTAGTATCCATCTCGGCCTTCAGCAGGTGCAGGGCCAGGCGCAAAGCGGTTTTGCGGCCAATGCCGGGCAGCCGCGAAAGCTCGCCCACGGCGTTTTCAATCAGTTTGGAAGGAAACTCCATTAAGTCAGTGGTTAGTTATTAATGGTTAATGGTCAATTTCAGCCTGACTCCTTACAGTAAGGAGCCGAGCATTAATCAATAACCGTTAACCATTGACCATTTTCAGACGACATCGGCCGCGATGCCACGGTCGTGAATGGCGGTGCACATGGGCTCCAATTCTTCATAAGTGCCCACTTTCACGGCGCACTTGCCCTTGTAATGGATGAGCAGGGTGCACTGCTCGGCTTGCTCGGGCTGGTGGCCGCACACGTCCATCAGGGTTTTAATGACGTGGTCGAAAGTGTTAATTTCATCATTGTACACCACCAGGTTGCGCAATTCCACAGCTTCTTCGAGCAGCAGAACGTCTTCATCGTAGTCAATTTGCGGACGCGTGTTCATAGGGCAAATTTACGCAGGAAACCCGGCGTGGGGCAGCTGTTCATAACCCCATTGGCGGCGGTTTCGTTTCGTCAGGCCGGGCCAATTAGTAGCGCGAACTTTGTGGTTCGCGTCCCCGCGCCGTTTGGTCGGCGTTCGGGTT
>JALYUH010000216.1 GCA_030853985.1 Bacteroidota bacterium
TTACTTCGATTTTCGGTTCGGCACCGTGGCGGCGCGGGCTGCTGGGCGCTACGGTGGTGCTGTTTGGCGCGGCCACCGGCTGCTCCTACTCGCACGGCGACCCGGCCCCGGCCTGCGACGTAGCCCACGAAACCATTACCTACTCGGCGGTTGTCGCGCCCATTTTTGCCACCAACTGCCTGCGCTGCCACGGCAGCAGTGTGGCCGCCACGCTGGGCGGCGGCAACGATTTCGGCAGCTATGCCACCCTCAGCCGCTACCCGCAGAACAACCTGCTGGGCTGCGTCCGGCACGACCCGGGGTTCTCCGTCATGCCCCTGGACGGGGGCAAGCTGTCGGACTGCGACATCAAGCGCCTCGAAGCTTGGTATGCGCTGGGCAAGCCCCAGTAATGCGGCGGTCGGCCGGTACCGGCCAATAGCCCCTCTATTCTCCGCCCACCGCCATGAAACAACTGCTCTTCCTGTTGCTCTTGTTGCTCTTGCTGCTCTTGCACGAGGCCCCCACCGCCTGGGCCCAGGGCCGCTACCTCACCAAAACCGGTTTGGTGAGCTTCTTCTCGGCCAGCCCGATTGAGGACATTGAGGCCCGCAACCAGCAGGTGGCGGCTATACTCGACTTTGGTACCGGCCAGCTGGCTTTCAGCTTGCCGGTCAAGGGGTTTGTGTTTAGGCGCACGCTTATGCAGGAGCACTTCAACGAGAACTATATGGAGTCGGACAAATACCCCAGGGCCACGTTCGCGGGCCGTTTCGTGGGTTTTGATGCCGGCCAGCTGGCCACTGCCGGCCCCCACCCGGCGCAGGTGGAAGGCGACCTGACGCTGCACGGCGTGACGCACCACCTGCGGGTGCCGGCCACGGTGGAGCTGCGCGGCGGGCAGCTGCTGGCGCAGGCCACGTTCCCGGTGGCTTCGGCCGACTACAACATCGAAATCCCGCTGCTCGTGCGCAACAACATCGCCAAAATCATCAGCGTGCGCGTGGACCTGACTTGTGCGCCAGTGGCCGGCGCCGTGAGTGCTACCCCGGCCGCCGGCCGCTAAGCCCGGCCTTTCTTTTATCCGTTATTTCCACTCCTGCTTATGCTTTTTTCGCTACGTACGCTGGGCTTGCTAGTCGCAGCCCTGGGCTTTGCTCCAGCCGTTCATGCCCAAACCGACCTGCTGGGCGAGCTCGAAAAGCAAACCGCCGACTCGACCCGGCGCGAAGTGATGGCGGCCACCTTCAAGGGCACGCACATCGTCAACGCGCAGTCGGTCGAAACGCCCGGCGCGGGCACGCTAGCCTTCCTTATTCAGCACCGCTTCGGCACGCTGAATAGCGGGGCCTACGAGTTTTTCGGGCTCGACCAGGCCGTGCTGCGCCTCAGTTTCGAGTACGGCCTCACCAACCGGCTGGCGGTGGGCGTGGGCCGCACCAACATTGAGAAGACGTTTGATGGGTTCGTGAAGTATAAAGCCCTGCAGCAAACCACCGGCGCGCACGCCATGCCCGTTTCGGTTACGCTGCTGGCCTCGTCGGCCATCACCACGCTCAAGTTCAACCAGCTGGTCAACACGCCCGAGCGCAGCACGGCCTCGCGGGTCGATTACGCCTACCAGGTGCTCATTGCCCGCAAGTTCAGCCCCGGCCTGTCGGTGCAGCTCATGCCCACGCTCATCCACCGCAACTACACGCCGCTGGCCGGCATGCAGAACGACGTGTACGCCCTCGGCGCGGGCCTGCGCCAGAAGCTGAGCAAGCGCCTGGCCCTCACCGCCGACTACTTCTACCTGCTGCCCGGCTACGTGGCCGATAATTTCCGCAACGCCCTCGGCGTAGGCGTCGATATCGAAACAGGCGGCCACGTTTTCCAGCTGCATTTCACCAATGCCAAGGGCATGTCGGAGAAATTCTTCGTGCCCCAGACCACCGGCAATTTCTTCGACGGCGACATTTATTTCGGCTTCACCGTGGCCCGCAATTTCACGGTGAAATCGCAGCTGAAGTAAGGTAAGAGTTGAGCGTTAAAAGTGAAAAAGCCCGCCAGAATTATCGAGCGGGCTTTTTCAATTTTTAACGCTCAACTCTTATCTTATACCGTGATGCCTTCGGCCACTACGCTTTGCACTTCGGGCACCATGCGCTTGAGCAGGTTCTCAATACCCGATTTCAGGGTCACCGTAGCCGAAGGGCAGCCGGAGCACGAGCCTTGCAGGTTCACGGTCACGATGCCTTCGTGGTAGCTTTTGAAGGTGATGTTGCCGCCATCCTGCTCCACGGCGGGGCGCACGTAGTTATCGAGCAGGTCGATGACTTTCTGGGCAATCTGGCCTTCCTGCTGGGTAGGGTCGCCGGCGGTGGCGGCCTGGGCGGCCTTCTGCTCGGCGGCGGGGTCCACGGTGAACAGGGGGCCGCCGGCTTCCACGTAGCTCTTCAGGAACTGGCGCAGTTCGGGGATAATCTGCGTCCAGGCCAACTCGGGCTGGGTTTTGGTTACGGTCACGAAGTTCTGGGCGATGAAGACGCGGCCCACGTAGTCGAACCCGAACAGCTCCTGCGCCACCGGCGAGTTGGCGGCGGCTTCGAGGTTGGGATAATCCACGCTCACGCCATCCACCAGCAGGTTCTGGTTGAGGACGAACTTCATGCTCTCCGGGTTGGGCGAGGCTTCGGCGTAAATGGAAACGGCGGACATATCGTTGGTTGGTTAGGTACTGGTTATTAGGTATCGGCAGCGGCGGTGGGCCGGCTTTTTCCGATGGGCAAAGGTACAACCGTATCG
>JALYUH010000220.1 GCA_030853985.1 Bacteroidota bacterium
GGCAAACGGCCGACCATATGAAGAAGGAGCGCGGTGCCCTGCCCGAGGACAAAGACAGCGGCAACGACAACTTCCGGGTGAAGCGCTACGTGGCCAAATACACCATCAACCCGGCCATTTCGCACGGCATCGCGCACCACGTGGGCTCGCTGAAAGTGGGCAAGCTGGCCGATATCGTGCTCTGGAAGCCGGCTATGTTTGGGGCCAAGCCCGAGATGATTATCAAGGGCGGAATGATTGTCGCCAGCCAGATGGGCGACCCCGGCGCGTCCATCCCTACCCCTCAGCCCGTTATGTACCGCCACATGTTTGGGGCGCACGGCAAGGCGCGGCTGCGCACCTGCGCTACGTTCGTGTCGCAGATTTCCATTGATAAGGGCATCGTGGCCGAGTACGGTTTGGAAAAAATGGTGCTGCCGGTGAGCAACTGCCGCAATATCTCCAAGCGCGACATGGTGCACAACGATAAAACGCCCGACATCGAGGTGAACGCCGAAAACTACGAGGTGCGCGTGGACGGCGAGCACATCACCGGCAAGCCGCTGAAGGAAGTGGCGCTGGGCCAACGTTATTTCCTGTTCTAGTATTCACGGGAGCCGGGTTAGCGCCCGGCTCCCGCGTTAGCGCCCACTCTAACCGCTTCCGACTGTGAACAAATTTCTGCTTTTACTCGCCCCCCTGCTGGTGGGCGCCGGGGCTACCTTTGCCCAAACGACTCCGAGCCCGGGCGGTAACAACCCCACGGCCAAGCCCGTGGCCGACTCAGTAGCTTCGCTGAAAAAGAAGCTAAACGTGAACGTGCTGCTACGCAGCTCGCTGGAAGTGCCGGGAGGCAACCAGGGCCAGGCTTCTTTCCGGCTGAACGAGGCCCGCTTCGAAGTACGGGGCGACCTGATGCCGCAGCTCAGCTACCGCGTCCGGTACCGCCTGAACCAGCTTTCGGCCCCGCGCAGCCTGGATAATTCGCCCGGCTCGCTCGACATTGCGTACGCCATCTACCGCTTCGGCCCCAACCTGAAATGGAACCTGACGGCCGGCAAGCAGGCCGCGATGGTCGGCAGCTGGGAATTCGAGAAGAACCCCACGTTTGAGTACCAGTACTCCGACTACGTGAACCGCCAGCTTAACCTGTTTTCGCTGGGTGCCAAGGTGGGCTACGACATCAGCCCGAACCACGCGGTGCTGGTGCAGCTGCACAACACCTACAACGACTCCTTCCAGAACGCGTTTCAGACCACGGGCTACGCCGGCAATAACCTTTCGGCGGCCCGTACGCCGATGGGCGTGTACGTGAGCTGGCTGGGCAAATTCTTCGACCAGCACTTCCTCACGTTCTATAGCTACAATGTGTCGCGGTTTGCGCAGGACCAAACCAACCAGTCGCTTTCGCTGGGCAACAAGGTGGCGTTTGATAAATTCTCGGCCTACCTGGACTTGGCCACTTCCAACGTGGCGGTGGAGTATTTCAACCTGGCTTCGCCGGGGCTGAACCGGTACCAGGCCACGTTGTCGCCGGCATACCTGCCCACCTACGGGCAGAACCTGAACTACAAAAATGCGGTGCTGCGGCTGGACTACCAGTTTGTGCCAGGCTGGTTTGTGACGGCCAAAGGATTTTATGAAACCGCCTCGCAGCGCGACGACGGTCCGGCCGGCCGCAATTTCCGGCGCAACATCGGCTACCTGGGCGGGCTGGAATACCAGCCCATCCGGGGCCAGGACCTGAAGTTTTTCGGGTATTACTACCAGCACCATATCAACTACTACAACGCCGTGGCGGCCACCAATCCGAATCAGGAAAACCAGCTGTTCGCCGTGGGCATGCTGTATTTCATCCAGGCCCTCAAGTAGGGGCCCGACCGGCCGTGGTGGCAGCAGAGTTTGATAATCAGCCGGCTTAAAACGCATACCGCATGATAATTACCGAAGTATTGGGCAACGTGGCAACCACGCCCCTGAACGGGCGGCAGCGCGACCTGCTGCACTTGGAATGGTTCGAGCCCACCAAGCGCATTCTGCGCAAGCACTCGGCCGGCGGGCGCGAAGTGTCCATCAAGCTGGTGCGCGAAGGCCAGCGCCTGCACGAGGGCGACATTGTGTGGCAGGATGAGCACACGGCCGTGGTGG
>JALYUH010000241.1 GCA_030853985.1 Bacteroidota bacterium
GAACAACGAGCCCGTGCCCATCTGGCTGGCCGACTACGTGCTGGCCGGCTACGGCACCGGCGCGGTAATGGCCGTGCCCACCGGCGACCAGCGCGACTACCTGTTTGCCAAGCACTTCGACCTCCCCATCCCGGCCATTTCCGACGCCCAAACCGGCCTCGACCAGCAAGCCGACCCCACCAAGGAAGGCCGCTACATCAATTCCGGCCTCATCAACGGCCTCACCTATAAGGAAGCCACGCCCAAGCTCATCGCCTTCCTCGAAGAAAAGGGCCTGGGCAAAGGCAAGGTGAATTTCCGCCAGCGCGACGCCATTTTCGGCCGCCAGCGCTACTGGGGCGAGCCCATTCCGATTTACTACAAGGACGGCACCGCGTATGGCATCGCCGAAAGCGACCTGCCGCTGGTGCTGCCCGAAATCGACGAGTACAAGCCCACCGAAACCGGCGAGCCGCCCCTCGGCCGCGCCGCCAACTGGCTCTACCGGGACAAATACCCCTACGAGCTGAGCACCATGCCCGGCTGGGCGGGCTCGTCGTGGTACTACCTCCGCTACATGGACCCCACCAACGAAGCCCGCTTCGTATCGGAAGAAGCCGAGCAGTACTGGGGCTCCGTGGACCTCTACATGGGCGGGGCCGAGCACGCCACCGGCCACCTCTTGTACGCCCGCTTCTGGTACCTGTTCCTGAAGGATTTGGGCCTCGTGAGCAGCGGCGAGCCGTTCCAGAAACTGATTAATCAGGGGATGATTTTGGGTGTTTCGGAAAAGATTCTGCGCTTTAAAGGCGGTGCACCGCTTTTTGAAACTCCTCCCTCAAACGAAGAAACTGTCGCTGCTTGGAAAGCTATTGCTGATGGTACATCGCCAAACCGACTGTACACTGAACTTGACTTGCCTGGCATCAAAACAAAAGCCCAATTTGCTCCAACCAAAGATATTTTTATTAGCAGCGATGCAAAATATGTTTTGTCTGGAGAAGCATATGGCACAGAAGTCCTAGTAGGCTTTACGTCTTCATTGCATGTCGATATTTCACTCGTCAACAACAATGAATTAGACATTAATAAATACATTGACAAACACACTGAATTATCAAATCCAGTTTTTGTATGTCAAGGAGGATTCTGGCAAAACGGCACCTTTCATCCTGCTAGCAATGGTAAGTCTAGTAAGTTTTTGACAGCTTCCGAAATCGAGAAAATGTCGAAGTCGAAATACAATGTTGTTAACCCCAACGTTCTAATCGACAAATACGGCGCGGACGCCCTGCGCCTCTACGAGATGTTCCTCGGCCCGCTGGAGCAGTACAAGCCCTGGAACACCAACGGCATCAGCGGCGTGAGCGGCTTCCTCAAGAAGCTCTGGCGCCTCTTCCACCCCGAAGACGGTGCTCTGGCCGTGACCGACGAGCCCGCCACCCCGGCCGAGCTCAAGGTGTTGCACCGCGCCATCCAAAAGGTGCAGGAAGACATCGAGAAATTCAGCTTCAACACCTCCGTCAGCCTGTTCATGATTACCGTGAACGAACTCACGGCCCTCAAATGCCACAAGCGCGCCATCCTGGAGCCGCTGGTGCTGCTGGTGAGCCCGTATGCCCCGCACCTCGCCGAGGAGCTATGGCAGGAGCTGGGCCACGCGCCCGGCAGCATCAGCACCGCCAGCTACCCCGAGTTCCGCGAAGAATTCCTGGTAGAAGACACCGTAGTGTACCCGCTGGCCATCAACGGCAAAGTGCGCGAGCAAATGCAGTTCGCCGCCACCGCCACCCCCGCCGAGATTGAAGCCGCCGTGCTAGGCTCTGATTTCCTGGCCAAGTATGGCGAGGGCAAGTCGGCCAAAAAGGTGATTGTGGTGCCAGGCCGCATGGTGAACGTGGTGGTGTGAGGTGAGCTTTAGTTTGCCATTTTATCGCTGATTATTCGTGACGGCAAGCTAAAGCTTACCGCACAAAAAAGGCCCGTTACAATCGTAGCGGGCCTTTTGCTTTTTTAGAGTAAGCCGTTTTCTTTCAGCAATTCGTCACGCTCCTGGTCGGTAATGGTTGACTGTTCGGGTGTAATTCAAAACTACGCGGGCGAATTTTTAAATAGGTTGGTGAGTAGGTGGCGCTGGGGACTTTTCAGGGCTGAACGCAGGCGCACGAGACGGTCGAGTCCGTCATTGGACCAGCGCTGGCCGCTGCGTTTGAGTCGGACTTGGAGCAGGGTGCGATGGGCAGCCTCGACGGGCCCGCTGCCGCAGAGCAGCCCGCGTTGGCGGAACAGGTCGTAGCGCAGGCGGGCGCGATTGGTGCGCAGGTAGCAGACCAGTTGGGTGGCCAGCGGAGCCGCCAAGTCGGGTAAGGCCGCCAGGGCCCGTTCTACGGCCGGGCTCTGGCCGGCCCAGAGCCGAGCGTATTGGGCGGGTAGCCAGGGGGCGGGCGCATTGGCGGCCTGGGCGGCGGCGGCGAGCTTTTCGGCCACGTGATAGAAGTCCAGAATGTGCGTGGCGTGGGGGTAAGATGCTTGTAGCCAGTGGTGAATCCACTGCGCCCCGTCGGTGACGAATACCTGGTCGGCGTGCGCGTCGGGCGGCAGTACGCGTTCAA
>JALYUH010000450.1 GCA_030853985.1 Bacteroidota bacterium
AATACTAATTAATTACTTGCGCGGTAGAGATGCTTCGGCTGCGCTCAGCATGACGTTTTAACCACCGGCATTCACGCCCTATGCTCACCATCCTCCAAAAAGAATTCAACGCTTTTCTGAACTCCCCCGTGGCCTACGTGGTGCTGGGAGTTTTCCTGATTGCGACAGGCTTGTTCGTCTGGGTTTTCCCCGATAGCAGCGTGCTCGACTACGGTTACGCCGACCTGCAGACGCTGTTCAACTTGGCTCCTTGGGTTTTCCTGTTCCTGATTCCGGCCCTCACCATGCGCACGTTTGCCGAGGAAAAAAAGGCCGGCACCATTGAACTGCTGCTGACCCGGCCGCTCACGGATGGGCAGATTATCGGCGGCAAGTACCTCGCCTGCCTGCTGCTGGCCCTGCTGGCGCTGGTGCCTACGCTACTCTACTACTATTCGGTATATAAGCTGGGCAGCCCCGAGGGCAATATTGATTCGGCCGCGACGGTGGGCTCCTATCTGGGACTCGCGCTACTGGCGGCGGTGTTCGCGGCCATTGGCATTCTCGCTTCGGCCCTCACGCGGGACCAGATTATCGCATTTTTAGTGGCCGTGGTGGGCTGCTTTCTGGTGTATTCGGGCTTCGATTCGCTGGCTTCGGTGCTGCAGGGCAGCTCGGCTTATTATGTGAGCCAGCTCGGCATCGCGGCGCACTACCGCGACTTGAGCAAGGGCTTGGTCGACTCGCGGGATTTGGTTTATTTTTTCAGCGTGGTGGCAGTGGCGCTGCTGGCCACGCGCCTGGCTTTGCGGAGTCGGAATTGGTAGTAGAACACGCTTCAGCTTGTTCCCGCCTACCATCAATTAGCACCTATGAATCCATCCGAAAACGCATTCGAACCGGCGCCAGCGGAAGCTACTGCTACTTCGCGAAAACGCAACGACTTGCTGACTTTTGCCGCCATCATCGGCGGGCTGCTGCTATTTAACTTCATTGCCCAGCGCTTCTTTTTCCGGCTCGATTTGACCGAGGAAAAGCGCTACACGATGTCGCCGGCCACCAAAAAGCTGCTCCGCGACCTCAAGCAGCCGGTCACCGTCACGGTTTACCTCACCGGCGACTTCCCGCCCGCCTTCCGCCGACTCGAGCAGGGCGTGCGCGAAACCCTGACCGAATTCCAGGTCTACGGCGGGGCCAACCTGCACTACATTTTCATCGACCCCAGCGCCGGCAGCACCGAAGCCGCCCGCAATGCCTTCTATCAAACCCTCTTCAAAAAAGGCCTGAAACCCACCAACCTTGGCGCAACCGAAAACGGCAAGCGCGTCGAAAAAATCATCTTCCCCTACGCCGTGGTGAGCGTGGGCGGGCACGATAAATCCGTTCTGCTCCTGCGCGGCAACCAGGCCGCCCCGGCCGAAGTGCGCCTCAACCAAAGCATCGAAGGCCTGGAATACGAGCTGGCCAGCACCATTCGCGGGCTGGTGCCGGCGCTGCGCAAGCGCATCGGCGTGGTGGAAGGCCACGGCGAGCTGACCAACGTGCAGGCCGGCGACATGCTCGGCAGCTGGCAGCAGCAGTACGACGTGTTTCGCGTGACGCTGAGCAAGGTGAAGGACCTGAGCGCGCTCGATGCCATCGTGGTGGCCCAGCCCAAAACGCCCTATTCCGAAGACGACAAATTCAAGCTCGACCAGTTCATCACCCAGGGCGGCCGGGCTATGTTTTTCGTCGATGCCCTGCGCGTGGACCTCGACAGCGTGGCCCGCAACGGCGTGGCCCTGGCTACGCCCTACAATCTCAACCTCGATGACCTGTTCTTTAAATACGGTCTGCGTCTGAATCAGAACCTGCTTCTCGACTTGAACAGCGGCCAAATCCCGCTCGTGACCGGCATGGACGGCAACAAGCCCAAAATCGAGCCCATGCCCTGGCAGCTCTACCCGCTCATCAACAAGTTCAGCCCGCACCCCATCACCCGCAACCTCGACGCGGTGTACCTGAAATTTGTGGGCAACCTCGACACGGTGAAAGCCACTGGCATCCGCAAAACCGCGCTGATGACCACCTCACGCTACACCCGCGTACTGCCCGCCCCGGTGCCCATCAACTTCAACGACGCCCGCCTCGAACCCAATCCCAAGCTCTACCAGAAGGGTTTCCAGCCAGTAGCTTACCTGCTCGAAGGCCAGTTTACCTCCCTCTTCGCCAACCGCGCCCGGCCCGGCACCCTGCAATTCCAGCCCGAAAAACCGGCAAATGCCAAGCCCAGCAAAGTACTGGTGCTGGCCGATGGCGACTTCATCCGCTCTGAAGTCGACCCCAAAACCGGCAACCCCTACCGCCTGGGCTTCGACCGCCTCGCCAACACCGAATTCGCCAACCGCGAGCTGGTCCTCAACGCCACCGATTACCTGCTCGACGACACCGGCCTCATCGCCGTGCGCGGCAAGCAAATCACCCTCCGCCCCCTCGACAAAGTG
>JALYUH010000277.1 GCA_030853985.1 Bacteroidota bacterium
TACCCATCGTCGGCAGCCTGTTTGCTGCCGTGCTGCTGGGCGTGGGCGTCTTCAGGCACCACCTCGACCTGACCAAGGCCGGCCTGGTGGCGGGGCTGGCGGCGGGCCTGCTGTGCCTGCCGGCCCAGTCGGTGTGCCCGGCGCGGTTCACGGCGTTCAGAAACGTGGGGTTGTAGAGCAGGTAGCGCTTGCCATCGTACACCACGGCGGCCGCGTTGTCGACTTCGCGGGTGGCGCGCAGCTCGAAGCGGGCTTTGAGGCCCACGGCATCGGTGATTTCGCGGATAACGTCGGTGGGCGCGGGGGCCGTCTGGGCCTGCGCGGGGGCCACCAGGGCCAGCGGCAGCGCGAGCAGCAGCGGGGCCACCAGGCGGGTTAGGGTGCGGGGGAGGAAAGCCATAGCAGAAAGACAATAAAGAAATGACTACTGATTCAGCAACAAGGCAATTGGCTTGCCAGAAACACCTGTTTTCAAGCTTACGCCGGCAATGGGGCCGCCCCTGCACCAGCCACAATGCCCCGCCGGATTCCGCAACGCTGGATGGCTGGTTTTCAGTGCGCCCCACAACGGGCCAGGCGGTATTTCCAGCGCTGCCCTAACAACGATTTCAGCTGGCTGCCGGTTCATTACTTCTCCAGAGTCGATGCGCCGGGCAAGGGTTGCTTGCCAAAGCGCAACGGCCCAACGCACGGTAGCTTTGCGGCCCATCCCACTGGCTCCAGCACCCACCCAGCTCCCCGGCATGAACCAAGCGCATATTCATCTTATTGTCAACCACGTACCCATCGTCGGCAGCCTGTTTGCTGCCGTGCTGCTGGGCGTGGGCGTCTTCAGGCACCACCTCGACCTGACCAAGGCCGGCCTGGTGGCGGTGCTGGCGGCGGGCCTGCTGTGCCTGCCGGCCCAGCTCACGGGCGAGGGCGCGGCGGCCATCGCGCAGGACCTGCCCCGCGTGAGCCGCGCCCTCATCCACAACCACGAGGCGGCGGCCGAGCTGGGCTTCTGGGCGCTGGAAACGGCGGCGGCGCTCGCGCTGTTCGGGCTGCTGTTGCTGAAAAGCGCGTCGCCCAGAGCCCGCCTGCTGGCGGTGCTGGCGCTGGTGGCGGCCGTGCTCAGCTTCGGCTTGCTGGTCCGGGCTGGCAACCTGGGCGGCCAGATTCGGCATACCGAAATCCGGGAAGGCTTCGGCACGCCCGATGAGCTGTGAGTTTGATGATTAACGAGTAGCGGTTACTGACGGGCTGCCATTAATGCCATTAATCAGTGCTGTTACGCGGCGGTGAGTAGCGCGAGCTTTGTAGTTCGCGTTCCGGCACTATTGCAGCTGTCGGAATGGCACGGGGACGCGAACTATCAAGTTCGCGCTATACCCTCGGCCGCCCTTTAGCCAATGCACTGCGTAACAGCAGTTAATCATTCATCCCGAACCATTAATTATTCACCATTAATCATTTACCACTGTAAAAATGGCCTTTCCCTTTTTTGGCGACGATAAATCGACGGTGGCGCGGCTGCTGGCCACCCTGCCCCAAACCGGCACGCTGGCCTGGGTTGGCCAGCGCCCGCTGCGCCGCGAGCCGCTGGTTTCGATACTGGAGGCGGAACTGAAAACCGATTCGCACCTGCTCGGCGACCACGCCCGGCCCAAGGCCGGCGGCAAGCGCCAGATTACGCTCCTTCAGCACGAGCACCTGGCGGCGGTGGCTGGCTACCTGGGCCTCGATGCGCCGCTGGACCCCGCCCGCCTGCGCCGCAACCTGGTGGTGCGCGGCCTGAACCTGCTGGCGCTGAAAAACCGTCAGATTCGCATTGGTGATGAGGTGATTCTCGACATCACCGGCGAGTGCCACCCCTGCTCGCGCATGGAGGAAGAGCTGGGACCCGGCGGCTACAACGCCATGCGCGGGCACGGCGGCCTCACGGCGCACATTGCGCAGGGCGGCATCATCCGGGTGGGCGACGTGGTGCGGATAAACATCTGATTATTAGCAAATTTTTTATTGTTAAGTATACCAGCAGCAGCGACGGTTTGCCCCCGATGCACTTTTTATTGCATTTTTCATCCTGAAACAGGTCCGCAATCGTATGTGGCGCCGAAAGCGGTGCTGCCAGCTTCGCTACGTTGTTTTACTTTTTATTTTATTTCATATGTCCCCATCCTTACTATCGCGACCAGCCCAGGGCCGGCAGCTAAGCCGCCTGCTGGGTTTCGCCCTGAGCGCGCTGCTTTTGCTGGCGGGCTCGGCCGCTCAGGCGCAAACCACGGCCTACGGCCTGGGCAACCTGACGCAGTCAATTGCCCAGGGCAACTTTTTCTTCCCGCCCGGCGGCAAAGCGGGCGACCAGGGCCTGGCCGCTTTCAACCCGGCTTCGGGCCAGCCCAATGCCCAGCCTTTGCGCATTACCGGCGTGAAGGGCTCGCAGAAGCTGGTCGGCCTTGATTTCCGAGCCAGCACGGGCGAGCTTTATGCTTTGGGCTACAGCGCGACTACCGATAGCGCCCAGCTCTACCGCCTCAACACGTTTACCGCGCCCGGTGTGGCGCAGTTCACCACGCTGGCCATTCCGGTGAATACTACGCCGATTATTCTACCGCTGGGTGGCGCGATGGAGCGCATTGGCTTCGATTTCAACCCGGTGGCCGACCTTATTCGGGTGGTGAGCTCCAACGATGCCAACTTCCGCCTGAGCCCGGTTACGGGCGCGATTGTGACGACGGGCAAGGTCGATGGGCCACTGGCCTACGCGACCAACGACGTAAATGTGGGCGTGGACCCGCGCATCGGGACGGTTGCCTACACCAACTCCTTTCCGGGCAGCACCAGCACAACTCTGTACGATATCGATGTGCGCCCCGACGTTAGCGCGCCTCCCGGCATTCTGTCGACGCAGGCCCCGCCCAATGATGGCACGCTCAATACCAAAGCGCCGGTTACGCTCCAGGGCTTCGGCATTGCGGGGGCAGCCCGACTGGAAATGGACATTTATTACTCCGGCACTTTCAACAAAGGCTACGTGCTGGAACTGACCGCTCCCGGCACCGACCCCTCGAAGACCAATTTCGGCTACTCGTCCAGCAACCTGTACGATTTGAGCCTGCCCACCTCGCCCGACCCGACCGACCCAGCCAATACCAACGCGCCCGGCGCGGCTACCAACAGGCGGACGCTGGTGCCGGCTACGTCTAATTTCCCCTTCAACCTCATTGCGCTGGCCATTGCGCCCCGGCCTACCATCATCAGCCTGGTGCCCAACTCGGCCGAAGTAGGCACTCCCGGCTTGGCCCTGACCGTGAACGGCACGGGCTTCACGAGCGGCACGACGGTACAGTTCAACGGTTCGGACCGCGCTACGACGTACATATCGGCCACGCAGCTGGTAGCCATGCTCACGAGTGCCGACCTGAATACGCAGGGCACCTATAATGTAACGGTAACGAACCCGCCGTTCCCGGGCATGCCCTCGGCCCCGGCCATTTTCACCGTAACGCAGCCCTGCGCGGTCCCGACTAACCTGACGCCGGGCAACATCACCAGCACGTCGGCCACGGTATCGTTCACGGGCAATACTTCGGCCACAAGCTACACCGTGACGACTTCGCCGGCCACCACCACGCAAACGCTGCCCGGCAACGCCACCTCGGCCAGCTTCACGGGCCTGATGCCCAACACCAGCTACACGGTCAGCATCGCGACCACTTGCCCAAGCGGAACCACAACCCCGACTACCGTTGCCTTCACCACGAGCGTAGCCGCTGCCACGCTGGCCGTGAGCCAGAGCGGCACGAGCTACCCCAGCGGCGGCACGGCCTACAACTTTGGCAACCAAACGGTGAACACGACCAGCGCGCCCGTGGTCTTCACCCTCACCAACGGCGGCACCGACCCGCTCACCATTAGCAGCATCGGCACTACCGGCAACTTTGCCGTGAGCGGCACGGCCCCCACCACGGTGCCCGCCGGCGGCAGGGCCATGGTGAGCGTAACTTTCATGCCCACGGCCACCGGTACGCTCAATGGGATGCTGGTAATTAATTCCAACGCCACCAACGGTGCCACCTACATCGTGAACCTGACCGGCAACGGCCAGGCCGCTACGCCCAACCCGCAGATTGCGGTGAGCCAGGGCGGCACCAGCATTGCCAACCGCGGCACGTTCACTGGTTTCGCCGGCACCCAGCAGGGCAGCACGTCGGCCCCGGTTACCTTCACCATCAGCAACGGCAGCACCACAGATGCCTTGACGCTGGGGGCCTTCACCTTTAGCGGTCCCTACGCGCTATTTGGTGCAGCCCCGACCACTGTAGCTCCGAATACCTCGGCCGACTTCCGCGTGACGTTCACGCCCACGACCACGGGTGCTAACACGGGCTCGGTGAGCATTGCCAACAACAGCCAGACCAATAATCCCTACGTTATCAACTTCAGCGGCCAGGGCACTTCGCAGGATTTGGTGGTGAGCTCGCCACAAGCAGTGCAGGGCAGCTACCGCAACGTCACCATTCAGGGTCCCAACGGCGTAGCCACTCTGAGCGGCACCCTGACAGTGAGCGGCACACTGGCTGTGCAGGCCGGCGGCTCGCTCATCCAGAATTGCCAGTCGATAAACGGCACGGGTAATTTCGACCTGCAGGCCGGTGGCGCCATTGCCATCTGCGATGCGGCGGGTATCGCCACCGCTGGCGCGGTAGGCGCGGTGCAGGTAGCCGGTACGCGCAGCTTCAGCTCGCAGGCCAGCTACCTCTACAACGGCGTAGCGGCGCAGGTAACCGGTTCGGGCCTGCCCGCGCAGGTGCTGAACCTGGGCGTGCTGAATACTGCCAACGTGACGCTGAGCCAGGCCGTAGCCGTGGCTGGCGTGGTGCGCCTGCAAAGCGGCAACCTGAACACCGGCGGCCGCCCGCTCACGCTGCTCTCTGCGGCCGCGGGTACGGCTTTGGTCGATAACTCGGGCGGCGTGGTAAATGGCACGGCCACCGTGCAGCGCTACATCGACCCCAGCCTGAACGCCGGGCGCGGCTACCGCCACTACTCGGCCCCAGTGGCCAACTCGACGGTGGGCGACCTGAGCACGGCCACCTACACGCCCGTGGTGAACCCGGCCTACAACTCAGTGGGCAGCTCGGTTACGCCGTTTCCCACGGTGTTTGGCTTCGATGAAAGCCGCATTACGACCAGCGGCAATACGCCCCGCACGGTTGATTTCGACAAAGGGTACTTCTCGCCCACTACTTTGGGCGATGCCCTCGAAGTAACCCGCGGCTACACGGTGAACATCCCCGGCACGGAGCTGGTGGATTTTGTGGGCAACCTCAACAACGGCCCGCTTTCGACCGCCACCCTCACGCGCGGCGGCCAAGCGGAAAGCGGCTACCAGCTGCGCGGCAACCCTTACCCTTCGCCCCTCGACTGGGCCAAGGTGATTGCCGGCGGCCGCGCCGTGAATATTGAAAACGCGCTGTACGTGTTCAAGAGCAGCGGCCAGTATTCAGGCACCTACACCAGCTACGTGAATGGCCAGGGCACCAACACCGGCACCAACGTGCTGCCGCTGGCCCAGGGCTTCTTCGTGCGGGTGCAGGCTGGCCAAACCACCGGCAGCATTGCCTTCGCCAACGCCGACCGCCTGACCACGCCCGATAACACGCCCTTCCAGCGCGGCACCGCCGACGCGCGCCCCCAGCTCACGCTGGCGCTGGGTAACGGCACCAGCCGCACCCAGACCGTGGTGTACTTTGAGCAGGGTGCCTCCGCCAGCTTCGACCGCGCTTTCGATGCCCGCAGCCTAGCCTCGCCCAATGGCCTACTGCTGGCCACCGAAACCGCCACCGCCGAGCAGCTGTCCATCAACGGCCAGCCCTTGCTGACCGGGGCCGACGTGCTGCTGCCGTTGCAGCTGGCCGCCAGCACCGCCGGCACCTACACCCTGGCCGTGGATAACCTGGCCAACCTGCCCACCGGCTACCACGCCTACCTGCGCGATGCCCTCACCGCCACCTACACCGACCTGGCCACCACGTCCAGCCTCAGCTTGACCCTGGCGGGCAATGCCCCGGCCGCCGGCCGCTACGCCGTGCTGTTCAGCAACCAGCCGCGCGTGCTGGCCACGGCTCCGGCCGCCCTGGCCCAGCTGGCCAGCGTGTACCCCAACCCCGCCCACGGCACGGCTATGCTGCTGCTGCCGGTGGCCCTGCGCGGCACAACGGCCACCACCGTTTCGGTGGTCGATAACCTGGGCCGCACGGTGCTCACGCGCACCCTGGCCGCCGGCACCGCCGAAACGCTGGAGTTGCCCTTGGGCGGCCTGGCCACCGGCGTGTACTCGGTGCTGGCCCGCACGGCCGTGGGCCTCGTGGCCAAGCGCCTGGTGGTGCAGTAGCCGCCGTTTGCCAGCGCGGCTTCCGCCGTTGCGGATTAAGTCAAAAAGCCTCTGCTGGTTCAGCAGAGGCTTTTTTGCGTCTTGACTTCACTTATTCCGGGCCATAAAAAAACCCCTCGCCAAAGGCGGGGGGTTTTCCGAGCTATGAAAACAACTGTCCCCTGTGGAGACACGCCCGCATGTACGAAGCGCGTGGGGCGGTTGGATTTAGGGCTAACCGGACTTTTTACGCCCCGTCCATCCGCACGATTTTGGGGGTGAACGAGCCGAGCACATCCACCAGTTCGCGCTGGCTGGCCATCACGGCGCGGATGTCTTTGTAGGCCATCGGGGCTTCATCAAGCCCACCACCGATTAGCTCGATGCCGTGGTCGGCGAGGTACTTGCGCACCTGGCCTTCACCCAACTCGGCCTTGGCCCGGGTGCGCGACATGAGCCGGCCTGCCCCGTGCGAGGCGGAAGCCAGCGACCCGGCCCCGTTGCGCCCCCGCACGATGAAGCCGGGGGCCGTCATCGAGCCGGGAATGATGCCGAGCACGCTCGCGCCGGCCGGCGTGGCCCCCTTGCGGTGGGTGATGACCTCGCGGCCATCGGCCAACCGCTCTTTCCAGGCGAAGTTGTGGTGGTTTTCCACTTTCGCCAGGGGCTTTTCGCCCAGGGCCTTGGCCAGGCGGCGATGAATCTGCTCGTGGCAGGCCGAGGCGTAGTCGCCGGCCAGCGTCATGGCGGCCCAGTATTCCTGGCCGGCTTCGGTATCGAGGCCGAGCCAGGCGAGGTGCTGGGCCTGGGTGGGCAGGTGGCACACATCCTTGGCCAGCTTGGTGTAGCGCTCGGCGATGCTGGCGCCCAGGCCCCGCGAGCCGGAGTGCGAAAGCACGCCGAAATACTGACCCACGGGCACGCCCAACTCGTTTTCCGCTTCGGTGATTTCGACCAAGCCGAACTCCACGAAGTGGTTGCCGCCGCCGGACGTCCCGACTTGCTCGGCGGCTTTATCGAGCTTGTTTTTTAGGAAGGGAATGGCCTGAAATTCGGGCCGGTTGAGCACGGCATGGTCGAGGCGCTGGCCCCGCTCCCAGCCCCGGCCGCTGCCAAAACGGGTGTTTTCGAGCAGCAGGCTGCGAAGTTCCTGGGTGCGCTGAGCCAGGTATTTGGGCGGCAAGTCGTACACCGACAGCGCCATACGGCAGCCGATGTCCACGCCCACGGCGTAGGGAATCACCGCGTTGTCGGTGGCCAGCACGCCGCCGATGGGCAGGCCGTAGCCGTGGTGGGCATCGGGCATGAGCGCACCGGCCACGGTCACGGGCAGCTTCATCGCCAGCTCCATCTGGTGGATGGCGCTGGGCTCGATGTGCTCGGCCCCGAACACGGCGTAATCCTTGCGCTCCACCAGCGCGATGTGGCGGTTGGGCGGGGGCAGCAGGGCGGCGGCCGTGTGGCTCCAGTCGAGGTGCGTGAGGTAGTCGTTGGGGTTGGCAATGAGTTGACCTAGCAAGGCTAGCTGGTCGGTTTGGGAGCGTTTTTTGAGGTGCTTGCGCTGCAACTGGGCCAGCGCGAGCCCGATGGCGCGGCCCTCTGGGAAACCGAGGTTTCGGAGGTCGTTGCCGCATAATAGGTTGGCCATAAAAATGGTTTTGCACGAAGTGGAGGCGCATATTCGGGCCTCAGTCGTTGATGATGAAAAAGAAATAAACCGCGCCGGGCAACGGGGCGCAACGCCAACATTTGCTCTAATCAACTGAGCTACCGCCGGCAAGCCGGCGGGCGGGTATTGAAGCCGCGACCCCATAAATCGAGGTAAGGCGGTGCTACGGCACCAGCGCGTTTTATTCAAAAAAAAACCGGAGCAACGGGCGGCTTGCGTGGTGCCAAAAGGCGACGTGAGAGGTCGAAGGAACGCAAGCCTACGGCATCCGGCCGTGGGGATGTAGCGTGGACTTTGCAAGTCCGCGCCGGGGTGGTTGTTCGTGCAATACGCGGACTCGCAGAGTCCACGCTACAATTCAAAACCTGCCTGGGGCAACAAGCGCCCGGCCTTCTAGTCCTGCTCTACCGCTGAGCTACGGCCGCCGCTTACGCGGCTGCCGGCGGGAATCGAACCCGCGACCTGGGCATTAAAAGTGCGAAGTATGGCCGGGCTACGGCACCCGGACAGGGTTTGCATTCAATGGATTGGGGCAAAAAGCGGCGGGCGACACGGAATTGCGCTTTCGACCACTCAGCCACTCCAGCTATTGCCAGTGGAGGAGGGATTCGAACCCCCGGTTCCACTCGGAACAACTTTACGAAGGAACACTCGCCTACGGCACCCAATACAAGCATTCGTTTCCGGTTGGGGCAACAGTCGCCGGGCCAGTCGGGGCGGCCCTGCCAATGCGCGTTCGCCCGGCCTCGCGGCAGCACTTCGGGAGTCGAACCCGCGACCATCCCCTCATTTGGAGCGAAGTAAGGCCCGGCTACGGCACCCATCCGGAAACGTATTTATTCACTTAAATCCCGAAAATTCAGGGCAACAGTCGGCAGGCGTATAGTTTCACCCAAAACCGAAGTTTTGGGTCGGGGCTCGAACCCACAGCGCCAGTTAAGACCCTGGAAACGACCAGAAGTAACGCCCGCCTACGGCACCTGAATCAGGCGGGTTCTGCCGGAGTGGGACGGGTCCCGTGATGGTCCCGTCCCGGTCGGCGACTGCCCCGAGTGGGCAGCCGTCTTCCTCATATCGGCAGGTAGAAATAAGGGTGAAACGGTTAGAAAAACGGTTTTAGTATGCGTTCGAAGGCCTGGAGCGTGGCTTGGGGCGGCCTGGGGTCGAACACCGCGAAATCGAGCCGGCGGAACCGGCTCCGGATGTTGGTTTCGGCCAGGGCTTCGGCAAACAGCTGGGCCATCTGGGCCGGGTCGTTGGCGAATACGCCGCAGCCCCAGGCCCCGAGAATCAGGCTGTCGATGCCGTGGCGGGCGGCCGCGGCCAGCACCAGCCGGATTCGGCGGCGCATGGTGGGCACCAGCTCCGGCAGCAGCTCCGGGTGGTTGCGTTGCAGCGCCCCGGCGTTCACGGCCGGGGCCGTGAGAATGTCTACCTGAAACGGCTCGGGGAGCCACTCGCCGGCCTCGCCGCGAAATACCGGCACGCCCGGCGCATAGCTAAAATAGTCGCTGTAGAGGCCCGTACTACCGGGCCGGGCGTTGTGGGAATACATTTCCCGAAACTGCGTCAGGCAAGGATACAGGCCCGATGAGCGCGCCAGGCTTTCTTCCTGGGCCTGGCTGCCGCCCAGGAAACCGCCGCCGGGGTTGCGGGCCGAGG
>JALYUH010000286.1 GCA_030853985.1 Bacteroidota bacterium
CTGCAGGGGCGAGCGGGTAATCTTGTTGATGCCCGTGCCCACCCAATCGAACGACATGCCCACGCCCGACAGCGCCATAATGCATAGGAACACCGAGGCGTAGAAGCCTAGCGAGATGTGAAAATCGTGGTTCAGGCGCTTCCAGCCGCTGCCCCATTTCACCGTCAGGCGCGGCATCAGGGCCTTGCGGGCCGTGGGCCACCACAGCACCAGCCCGGTGCCGAGAATAAACAGAAAAATACTGGCGCTCACGCCCATCACCAGCTTGCCCACGGGGCCGGCCACGAGGCCGCGATGCAGCATCTCCACCGTTTTGAAGAAGTTGTCGCGCGGGTTCAGCTCGCCCGTGATGGCAGCGGTGTAGGGGTTCAGGAAGATGCGCGGGCCGCCGCCTTCGCCCTTGCCTTTGCCGCCTTTTGCTGGGCCGTCTTTGCCGGGGCCGGCCGAGGCGCTGCCGGAGCCGGCGGCAGAGCGGCCGGCCCGCTCCGGTTCCATCCGGCCTTCGCCCTGGCCCTTACCGCCCTTGCCGCTCTTTTCACCGCCGGCCAGGTTTACTTCCACGGTGCGCGTGGGGTCGGCGTAGAGCTTGAAGCCACTGATTTTGGCTTTGGGCTTGGCGGCTTGCACGGCGGCGGCCAGCTGCACCAGCGGCAGGCGCGGCGTAGCGGCGGCCGGCACAAAGTAGCGCGCCGGGTGCCAGGTGTGCTCCAGCTCCTGCTCGAAGGCCAGCACGCTACCCGTGAGGCACACGAACACGATAATGAGCCCGCTGCCCAGGCCCAGCCACAGGTGAATAGTGCGAAAGAGGGATTTGGTCGGGCTCATGGCGGGCATTACAGCTTGTAGCTGAGGGTAGCGGCGAAGGTGCGGGGCGCGATGGGGTTGATGCTGTTGTCATCGTGCACGTTGTAGCTCAGCTCGTTGAGCAGGTTGGCCATTTTCAGGCGCAGCGAAACCCGCTCGGTAGCATAGCCCACCGAGGCGTCGAAGAGCACGTAGTTGGGAATGCTCAGGTACTTGTTGGCATCGGCCACGGAGTTGCCTTTCACATCGTAGAGGAGGCGCGGGTTGCGGCCCGCCAGGCGGTCGCCCACGTAGTAGCCGGTCGCCCCGGCGCTCAGGCCGCGCAGCAGGCTATTGTCGGCAAACAGGCTGGCGAAGGAGTAGTACAGGCTGAGGTTGGCCGTGTGGGCGGGGTTGTAGCGCAGGCGGCTGCCGTCGGCGTAGAGGGTGCTGCGGGTGTAGGCAGCGTGGTTGTAGCTGTAGCCGGCAATGAGCGAAATGCCGTTCACGGGGCGGCTCTGCACGTCTACTTCCACGCCCTTGCTGGTTACCTGGCCGGCCAGCTCCTGGGCGCTGGGGAAGTTGGCGTTGTAGCTGGGGTTGAGGCCGTTGCCGAGGTACTGCTGAATCACCTGGGCCTGGTTATTATTCACGATGTGGTAGGCCGTAACGTTGGCCGATAGCGCGCCCTTGAACAGGTCATTCTTGATGCCGACCTCAAACTGGTCAATCAGCGACGGGGACAGGCTGCCGCCCTGGTTGTCGGTTACGGTGTTGGCCTGGGGCGTGAAGGAGTTGGCGTAGGACGCGAACAGCGCCGTGGTCTTCACCGGCTGGAATACCAGGCCCACGCGGGGCGAAAACGCCTGGTCGTAGCGGCGGTTTTCGCGCACGGTGGCCGGGGTGGTAGCGGGCGCGGCCGCGGCCGGGTAGGTGTACACGTCGCTGGGGGTTTCCTGGTAGCTCCAGCGCAGGCCGGCCAGCAGCTTCAGGTTGCTGGTGAGGCTGACGAGGTCCTGGGCGTAGAAGCCGGCGCGGCGGGTGTTGCCCAGCGTGCGGGTGTTGTAGCGCAGGGCATCGTAGCCGCTGGCGGTGCTTTTGGGCCGGCCCAGCTGGCGGTCCGGGCTCAGAATATTCACCGAGTCGAAGGACTGGGTGGTGTAGGCCAGCGTGTTGGCGTTATATTGGTCGGCATCGGCCCCCACCAGCAGCGTGTGCCCAATACCGCCCGTGCGGAAGTTGCCCGTGAGGTCGAGCTGGGCGAGGTAGTAGTTTTCGCCGGTTTCGGTGCGCTGCAGGCTGCGCTGCCAGTTGCCGTAGTTGCGGCCCGGCTTGATGACGTTGGCCGTAGGCCGGCTGGCGCTTTTCAGCTCATTGGCGTAGCGCTGGAACGCCCCCACCGCCCGCAGCTGCCAGCTATTGCTGAGGCGCGTAGTGAGCGTGGCCGTGGCGCTGGTCTGGTTGGTGGCGTTGGTGGCGTCAGCCGCATTCAGGAAGCGGCTGCGCGAATCCGAAATCTGGTAGTCCACCGACCCGATACCGAAATCGGGCGTGCGGTTGTCGCGCAGGTAATCGCCTTCAATCACCAGGTCGGTTTTGGGGCTGAGACGGAAAAGCAGCGAGGGGTTCACATACACGCGGCTGCTTTTCACGCCGGCGCGGTAGCTGTCGGCGCGCTCCCAGGTGCCGTTCAGGCGGTAGGCCACCTTCTGGCTGCTGCCCACCGCCCCATACACATCAAACTGCGGTTTCACGAAGCCGAAGCTGCCCACCCGCAGGCCCACCGAGCCGCCGCGCTCGAACTGCGGCTTTTTGGTTACCAGATTCAGGATGCCGCCCGCCGCCACGTTGCCGTAGAGGATGGCCGCGCTGCCCTTCAGCACTTCCAGGCGCTCCAGCGAGCTCACCTCGGGCATGATGCCGTTGTTGTAGCGTACGCCGTTTTTGAAGGTGTTGGCGCTGGTGTAGGCAAAGCCGCGGCTGGCAATTTCCTCCTGCGTGCCGCCCGTGGCACCCATCACGTACACGCCGGCCACGTTGGCCAGCACGTCGCTCAGGCGCAGGGCCTGCTGCTGCTCCAGCACCGGCCGCTCGATGGTGAGCGTGGCCTGCGGGTTATCGAGGGGCGCAATGGGCATTTTGCCGGCACTCACCGCGCGCTGGTTCAGGCTTTTGGTGCCCGTCACGGTTACTTCGGCCAGCTGCTGCTCGCCGCGGGCCAGCGTGAAGGGCGGCACCTCGGCCAACATGCCGGGCCGTATTTCCACGGCTACTTCCTGGCCTACGCAGCCCAGGCAGCTCACCGCGATGGCCTGCCAGCCGGCGGGGGCCTTGAGGGTGAAATGGCCCTCGGCGTCCGTTACGGTGCCGCGCTCGCTGCCCTTGATGCGCACCGACACCTGCTCGGCGGGCTGGCCGTCGGCCAGCAGCACACGGCCCGTAACGGTACCCATGGCCTTGCGGTGCTGCTCGTTTTGGTGGTGGGGCTGATTGGCCTGTGCCAGCACAACGCCGGGCAAGCAACCGCTAATAAGCAGGACGGGGAGAAAGAGGAGACGCATGGCCTTATTTAGAACGATTCAAAATAGACCACAAAGGTGCAGGCTATTTAGAATCGTTCCAAATAAACTTTAGCTTGTCTTTGGCCACTACGCTCCGGTTTTGTGGCTTCGAGTGCCCTATCAAGCACCCATCCCATTGTAAATCAAAAAGAAACCCGGCCTTACGGGACCGGGTTAAGGGGGAAATAAATCTTAGTATCAGCTTAAGAGCAAGCAATGCACACCGTAGCTTGCGGCCAGCAGCGCTACCGTTGGCCCGTGGCCAGCGCTTCCAGCGCGGCTTTGAAATCGGGCGTGTCGTAGTCGGCCATGCCGTCGTGGCGGGCGGCCAACTGGCCATCGGGGCCCAGAATGATGGTGGACGGAATGGTATTGGAATCGAAGGGCGCGGGCAACTCGCCGGTCCGGAAATAGAGCGGGAACGTGTAGCCCTGGCGTTCGAAGAATTTCCGGGCCTTGGCCGGGTTCTCATCCAGCGACAGCAGCACGAAGGCCACTTTCGACTTGTCGACCTTTTGATACAGGGCTTCGATGCCGGGCATTTCGGCGCGGCAGGGCGGGCACCAGCTGGCCCACAGGTTCACGAACACGGCTTTGCCACGCAGGTCGCTCAAGCTCACCGGGCGGCCGTCGGGGGTGGTGAGGGCCAAATCGTGTTGGTACGGGCCGCCCCCGCTGGCCAGCCGCACGGGCGTGGTGGCCGAAGCAGCGGGCAGCTTCGGCGGCGTGGCCCGCCACAGGCCGGTGGCCAGCAGGCCGCGCTGCACGCCGCCCAGCACCACCGGCCGCAGCCCCGTGAGCATGACGAGGGCGAAAAGGGCCAGCGGCAGCCATTCCAGCAGCTTCTTGCGGTTCATGCGCTACAGCGTGCCGATGTGGGCCAGGTAATAATCGGAATCATCGTTCAGGACATCGCGCAGCTGCTCGCCCTGCACGGGCAGGCCGGCCAGCGGAGCCAGCGCCGACAAATCGAACGCGCCCATGGACAGGGGCAGCAGGCCCAGAGCGGCCAGCGGCCAGCCTTTCTGCCCGCGGCCCAGGCCCAACCCAATCAGCCCCGCCCCCAAGGCTACCCGCGCCAAACGCCCCGCCGGCGAGGCCATCGCCCGCAAAAACTGATTTTTATTCACAGAAGACATAACGAATTGACAAAGATTCTCTCAACGATACGCAAAATTACGCCAGGGCCGGCCCGCGTTGGTTCACCCTGGCACATAAAAGCGGTTGCCGGGGCTGCTTTGTCATACGCTGCGCCTTTAGTGGCCGTAGATGTTGAAAATGCCTTTGTCGGTGGGCGTCCAGAGGCAGGCGCGCTGGCCGCTGGCTTTCAGGGCGTTATTGGTCCAGGTGTTGCAGGTGTAGAGGAAGCTGTACACGCGCGGGGCTTCGTAGAAGGCATCGTTTTCGGCATAGCTGTGGCCTTTGATTTGCTCGAAATGGCCCTGGGCATCCGGCCGGAAGCTGGTGCGGATGTAGTCGACAAGCCGGGCATATTCCGCCCAGCTCAGGTGCAGCTCGATGGTTTCGGGGCCGGGCGTCATCGTGCGGAAATAGGTGGTGTGCATAGCCGCCGAGCCCAGCCAGAACGCGGCCACGAAGGCAGTGCTGAACTTGAGGTCGGCCCAGGTGGGCGTGTCGAGGTAGAAGCCCTTATCGCCCCAGCCGAAGCCCACGTAGGGCAGGCTGCTGTCCTGTGAGGGCAGGTTGGCGTAGGGCAGCAGCGGCCGCCAGTCGAACTCGGGGCTCACGACGGGCAGCACGATGTCGGTGTGTACGCCGTTGGTGTGCAGGTACACGGCCACGTCGGCCGGGGCGTTGGGGTCGGCCTTGGCCACCGGAATACGCGGGATGACCAGCGCCGCCCCGGCGTAGAGGATGAGGAACCCCATGAAGGAAAGAAGGCCGTAGCCCCCGATACGGGCTGCTTTTTGAACAGGTGTAAGCATTGAAACAGGAAAAGTGAGGCCGTAGCCGGGAGCCTATACGGGCGTAGCGGCTCGGCAGCCGAAGAGCCGGGGGCAGCCGCTACATTTGCCCGGCGGCTCCCCCATCGCGGGGCCGCGCTGCCCTGCATTATGTGGACATCTTCCGCCACGCGCCGCCAAGCTGCCCTCGAAGCCGAGTGGCAGCAGCCCGCCTCCCGCTTTCGCAACTTCCCGCTCATTGCCCGCTACCACGGCACGCGGGCCGACGCCCCGGCCTGGCATCGCCTCGACGACCAGACCTGGCACGACCTGAACGGCGAGGACCTGTTTGCTCTGCTCGATGGCACCGTCAGCCGCGTGGGCCAGCAGTGCCTGTACCACCGCCTGCGCACCCCGCTAGCCGAGGCCGGTGCGCTAAGGGAGTTTAATGAAGCGGCTACTCACCTTGCGGCGCAGCCGGCGGCGCGGGGCCAGGCCCTGCGGGCCCTCAGCCGCCTGCAATCGACGGAAGCGTACTACCTGACCGACCTGCTGGCTGGCAAGGTGCTGCTGGCCCTGCCCTGGTCGGCGGCGGCCCCGGCGCTGGTGGTGCTGCTGCTGGCCACGTTGGTGGGCGGCTTCTGGGTGCCGGTGCTGTGGTTCCTCACGGCGGGGCAGGTGCTGGCCCATACGGTGCTGAACCTGATGAACCGCACGCGCGTGAAGGCTGGGGTGCGGCCCCTACTGCAGCTTGGCAACCTCTACCTGGCCGGGCGCGACCTGGCGAAGCTGGCTCTGCCGGTGCCAGCCCTGCGCGAGCTGGCCGCGCCGCTGGCCCAGCTGGGCGCCCTGGTGCGCAAGGTGGCGTTTCTGCAGTTCGAAGGCCAGCTGCAATCTGACCTGGCCGCGCTGCCTTGGCTGATTTTAGAATACGTGAAGATTCTGCTGCTGCTCGATGTTATCGTGTACCACCGCTGCCGGCGCGATGTGCAAGCCCACGCCGGGGCCATCCGGGCCGTATTTGAGGCGGTGGGCTACGCCGACTGCGCGGTGGCGGTGGCCGGTTTCCGGCGGCGGCACTCGTACTGCGCGCCGGAATTTACCACCATCGGCCTGCACCTAACCGACGCTTACAACCCGCTGGTGGCCGGCTGCGCGCCCAATAGCTTGGCGGTAGCCAGCTCGGCCAGCGTGCTGCTCACGGGCTCGAATATGTCGGGCAAAACCACCTTCATGCGCACCATCGGCCTCAATGCCCTGCTGGCCCAGACCATTGCCACCTGTCCGGCCACAGCCTACGCGGGGCCGTTTCGGCGGGTGGTTTCCAGCATCAACCTGGCCGATAACCTGGCCGAGGGCAAGAGCTATTATTTTGCCGAAGCCGAAACGGTGCTGGGCTTCGTGCAGGCGGCGGAGGCGCAGCCGGGCGAGTTTTTGTTCATTCTCGACGAGTTGTTCAAGGGCACCAATACAGTGGAGCGCATTGCCGCCACGCGCGCCGTGCTGGCCTATTTGGAGGGCCGCAGCCTGGTGGTGGCCTCCACCCACGACGGCGAGCTGGGCGCACTGCTGGCCCCGGCATTCACCGAATACCACTTCACCGAAACCGTGAGCGAAGCCGACTGGTACTTCGACTACCGCCTCAAGCCCGGCCCGCTCACCACCCGCAACGGCATCCGGCTGCTGGCCCGGGTCGGCTACCCGGCGGCCATTGTGGAGGACGCCCTGGCCCTGAGCCGGACGCTGGACGCGGCGGCCGAAACGCGCGAAACAGCTGCCGCTGTGCACCCGCAGTAGGCGGCGGGATTGCGCAAGCGCAAAGCGCAAAGTGCATACCCAGTTCAGCAAGGCACTAGCTGCTGCTCGTCAACTATTACACCAAGTCGCAGTACCAGAAGCCGGTAGCCAGCGGAACCGGGCCGGAGCCTGAAGCGGGGGCGCAGTCGTAGTCGTCCGAATCGGCCGCGACGGGCGCGGGCGCGGCGTATTCGCGGTACACGATTTCGCCCTTCTCGAAGGCAATGGACTGGCGGAACAGCGGCCCGTCGAACACGAAGGTGTGGAACTCACCGTTTTCGCCGCAGGGGTCGACGTGGGCGGGCAGGTCGTGCAGGAAATCTTCGTCAATCACCCGGCCCACGAAGCTTTGGTCGAGGTATTGCGCGTTCACACAGGTGGTGATGGTTTTGAAGCCTAGGCCAATGAACTCGCGGATGAGCTCGGCCGTGGGCCGGCCCCAGAGCGGAAATTCGACTTTTAGCCCTATTTCGGCCAGCTTGGTTTCGCGGTAGCGGCGCAGGTCTTCGAGAAATATGTCGCCGAAAATGGAAACGGTAGCCCCGGCCTGTTGCAGCTCGCGCATGGTGTCGCCCATCAGCTGCTCATAGGTGGCCATCGAGGGCATTTCGGGCAGCAGCAATTGGCGGCAGGGCAGCCCAAGGGCAGCGGCCTGCTGCTCGAGCAGCGCCGTGCGCACGCCGTGCATGGAGATGCGCTGGTAGGGCGTGCTCACGGTGGTGAGCAGGGTTTGAATGTCGAGCTGGCCGGCCTGCCGCACTTTGTAGAGCGCCAGGGCCGAGTCCTTACCGCCGCTCCAGTTGAAAATTGCCTGTGGTTTCATGCGCGGGCAAAGTAACGGCCCGCCCCGTGCTTGCCGGGCCGGCGCGGGCATAATGCCGCGGGTGGGCGCTTATTTTAGGGCTTTAACTTAGCGCATGGTTTCCCAACCCAATTCCGAAGAAGTGTACAGCATCCCGGCCACGTACCGGAAGATGGAGAACACGCACATCCTATTCTGGCTGGTGAAGGACATTGCCTGGTGCATGGTGTGGCGGCCGCTGGGCCTGCTGATGGTGGTGCCCACGCTGGGCATTGCTCTCGTCATCGCCTGGCGAACCCGCGCCTACCCCTCGGAGCTGGCCCACAACCTGGCCATCGTGTTCTGGATTACGGCCAACTCCTACTGGATGACCAGCGAGTTCTTCGGGTTCGATACCGTGCAAGTCGCGCCGCACGTCACGGGCAAGCACTTGGCGCTGGTGCCGTTTCTGATTGGGCTGGCCATTCTGGGCTATTATTATCTGGTGCAGAAGCCCCGCGAAACGACCCAGGAACAGGTCGCTACCCTGTAAGCCGCCGGCCATCGGGCTGGGCCTGGGCACGCGGGCGGCAACTTTTCGCCGCCGCCGCCGAACAACCGGCGTATGCAATTTGCCATTATTACCCCCACTCATCAGCGCTGCGAGCTACTGCCCGAAGCCGTAGCCAGCGCCCGCGCCACCATCACGGCCCCGCTCGACTTCCCGTTCGAGCACCTGATTTACGACAGCGGCTCGCGCGACGGCACAGCTGCCTACCTGCGCGAGGCCGCCGCCCAGCCCGGGCCACCGCTGCGCCATTGGCACTCGCCCGGCCGCCAGTTGGCCGGCCCGGCCCGCAACCTGCTCATCGCCGAGGCCGCCCCCGACGCCTGGGTGGTGCCGCTCGACGACGACGACTTCCTGCTTCAGCGCACCCTGTTCCACTACGCCACCCAAATCAATGCCCACCCCGGCCGCTCCTGGTTCGTGGCCGATTTCCTGCGCGTGGACGACACCGGGCGCTACTTGCCCGGCGAGGATTACTACGCCTGGCCGTTCGACTCGCCCACGGCTATGCTGCAAGCCATTTTCCGGGCCGAGCACTTCCTGCAGGGCAACGTGTGCTACCACCGGCCCTTTTTCGAGGAAGTGGGCGGCTATGATACTGAGCTAAAAATGGCCGAGGACCTCGACCTCTACGTGCGCTTCCTGCTGGCCGGGCAGCTGCCGGTGCTTTGCCCGCACATCAGCCACCTGCACCGCTTCCACGCCCGCAACGTGAGCATCGGCGTGGATGCCGACCAGCACAACGCCGACCTGCGAGCGATTTACGCCAAGTACGCCGCGCGGCTGCGGGCGCTGGGCGTGGCCGCACCGTAATGTAG
>JALYUH010000300.1 GCA_030853985.1 Bacteroidota bacterium
TTACTGCTCAACGTAATCCAATTGTTAAAAAGGATTAGCCATGAGGTAAAGATGCTTCGCTGCGCTCTGCATGACGACCGTATATAAGTGTCCTAAAGCAAACTGCGCAGCCGCGCCAGCTTACAAATTTCCGCGCAACGCCTGCTCGCGCTCAATGCTCTCGAACAGCGCTTTGAAATTGCCTTTGCCGAAGCTCTTGGCCCCTTTGCGCTGAATGATTTCGTAGAATACGGTGGGCCGGTCTTCCACGGGCTTGGTGAAAATCTGGAGTAGGTAGCCCTCCTCGTCGCGGTCGACGAGCAGGTTCAGGGCTTTGATGGAGGCCAAATCCTCGTCAATGGCGCCGATGCGGTCCAGCAGCGTGTCGTAATACGCGCCGGGCACGGTCAGGAACTCCACGCCGCGGCGGCGCAGCTCAGTCACGGTGGTGCGGATGTCATCGGTGGCGATGGCGATGTGCTGCACGCCGGGCGAGTGGTAAAAGTCGAGATACTCCTCAATCTGCGACTTTTTCTTGCCTTCGGCGGGCTCGTTGATGGGGAATTTCACGAAGCCATTACCGTTGGAAACCACCTTGCTCATCAGGGCCGAATACTCGGTACTGATGTCGTCGTCATCGAAGGTGATGAGGAGCTTAAAGCCCATCACATCCTCATAAAATTTAATCCATTGGTTCATTTCGCCCCAGCCCACGTTGCCCACGCAATGGTCGATGTGGCGCAGGCCCACGGGCGCGCCCTGCGGCACGAGGCTGGTTTTGGCCACGAAACCGGGCAGAAAAGGGCCGTCGTAGTTGGTGCGGTCCACGAAGGTGTGGATGCTTTCGCCGTAGGTATAAATGCCCGAGAGCGTTACGCTGCCGTGCTCATCCTCAATGGTATAAGGTTCGAAAGCCGACTTGGCCCCGCGCTTGGTGGTTTCTTCCCACGACTGGCGGGCATCATCCACCCACAGGGCCATCACCTTCACGCCGTCGCCGTGCTGCGCAACGTGGCGGGTGATGTCGGAGTCGGGCAGGAGGGAGGTGGTGAGCACCAGTCGGATTTTACCCTGCTGCAGCACGTAGCTGGCGCGGTCGCGCAGGCCGGTTTCGGGGCCGGCGTAGGCCACCAGCTCGTAGCCGAACGCGGCCTGGTAGTAGTAGGCCGACTGCTTGGCATTGCCGACGTAGAATTCGACAAAGTCGGTGCCTTTGAGCGGGAGGAAGTCCTGGGCGGGCTGGGCCAGCACTTCGGGCGAGGTCATGGTATGCATAAGCGGCGGGGGAGAAAGGGGATGAGGGGGTGGGAATTGTGCGGGTAAAAATACGGGCGCGGGCCGGTTCCGGCCGCTATCCGGCCGGCCGGCCGCGCCGCCGTTCCCCCAAACGGTGCGCGTTTGGCAAATCATTCCCATTTTTGTGCCCAATCATCTGCCTTAGCGCCCCATGAATACCGAAGAACTGAACCTCGCCCTTGTGGCCCTGATTGAAAAAAAGGCCGAATTGCATACCCTCAAGTACGACGATGCCCGCTACGATGAGGTCGAAGAAGCCCTGCACGACCTCGAAGACGACTTCAACGACGAGTATGGTGACTTTCTCGAGACCGCCCTCGATAAAGTGCACACCGACCTGAAATCGGATACCGACGTGCTACTGCCCACCGCCTACCTGCCCATCAGCCCCGGTGCTACGCCCTCGCCCAAAGAAGGCGTGTGGGTTGACTCCGAGAAATACCCCGGCAAGGAAGCCCGCATCACGCTCATTCCAAGCCCCGTGCGCATCATGCTCACCGTAGGCAAGCAGGTGCAACAGGAGCTCTGGAAAGCATAGATTTCAATTATAAATTTTGAATTATAAGTTATAAATTGGTTTGAACAGGTGAATGCCACAGCTCATTTATAATTTACAATTCAAAATTTATAATTTCCTCAAAATGCTTTATCGTCTCGCCGAGCCCGCCGACTGGCAGCACGCCCAAGCCACCGGCTTTTTTGCCAGCGCCGACCTCGCCGCCGAAGGGTTCATCCATGCTTCCGAGGTACACCAGATTCTGGAAACGGCCCGCCGGTACTATGCCGGGCGGGCCGATTTAGTTTTGCTGGAATGGGACGAAGCCGCCCTGGCCACCGCCGACGTGCGCGTGGAGCGCGAGTGGGTGGCGAGCCGGCAGCAGCATTTTGCGCACGTTTTTGGAGCGGTACGGCTGGCGGCGGTGCGGCGGCAGTGGCCGTTTGGGGCTGATGAAGCGGGCAGGTTTCAGCTGCCCCCGGAGCTGACGGACTCGACTGGCTAGCTTGGCAACAACTTGCTGGGTTCCGCGGCCTGGCCACCCACAGCGTGGACAAGCTAGTGCTGAACGTGTTTCGGATGCTCGGCATGCTGGGCGGCCGGCGCAAGCCCGTCATCAATCCCATGGCTCTGACGCTGCCCAATGGTTACGGCTAGGCCCAGCGGCCTGATGTGGGCGGCCACACCACATCACCCTAGAGCAAGCCGGGCCAGCTGCCCGGCTGACCTCGCTGAACTGGACGAGTACCAAAAACGGCCAAGCCGTGCGGCCCTTTGCCCTGCCCCGCCAGGGCGTTTTGCTGCTGCGATTAAGCTGGTGAAACCGGGCAACCGCTAAAATAAACGGCTGGTATATAGATTAAAGTATAAATTAGCTGTCCGGGCTTGCAACCTTGGCGTTGTTGGGTTCATCTTGCGCCTGAAGCCCCTTCCTCCTAAGCCCTGGTTTTATGCTGCCCCGCTATTTACGCCCCTTGCGCTTGCTGGCGCTGGCCGGACTGGCCACCGCCTGCGCGCCCACCTACCAACTGGGCCTAAAGCCCGCCCAGGCCACCAACCTGTTTGTGGAAGGCCGCGAGCAAGCCCAGGCCACGGCCGACAGCGTGGAAGTGCGCTTAAGTTTCATCTGCTACGAGGGCAGCCGGGTGGTATTTGAGGCCGAATACCGCAACCCTACTACGCACGCCCTGGTCGTCGACCCGGCCGCGTTTCGGTACGAAGCCAGCCGCCGGCCAGCCCCCACCTACGACTTGAAGGGCCGCCGGCCCAAGCCACTGCCTGGCACCGAGGTTACGGCGGCCGTGGCGGCGGCCAGCCAATCGGTGGTTCTGCCCCCGCTGCCACCAAAGCCGGTGGCGGCCTTCGACCCCGAACCCGAAATCACCATGCTACGCGCCACTGCCGACCGGGAAGCCGCCAAAGCGGCTCGCATCGACTGGTTTGGGGTGGCGCTGAGCACCGCAAGCCTCGTTTCGAGTGTTGTCAGCATCAACCAGCGCGAAACGGTGGCGCACTACCAGAGCCGCGCCGCCATCCAGGATGCCGCTTTTGCCTACAACGCCGTTTCGGCGGCTACTAAAATCGGCCACGCCATGTCGGCCGAGGTGCTGCACCAGCGCGCCGCCCAGCTACAGGAATACGCGCTGCGCAAAGTCACGCTCCAACCCGGCCAGCAGGTGCGCGGCTACCTCTACTTCCCCCGCTACGACGCGGCCGACGCCCTGGTGGTACGCGCACCGGTGGGCAGCCGCGTGGTGCAGCTGGAATTCGCGCAGGTGCGCCGACGCCAGTAATGCCGCGGCCAGGGCAACTCAACTAATTCCTTGCCTACACTTCTTACTACTCCATGAAAACAACTGCGTGGCTGCTCGCCGCATTGTTCGCTTTCTCAGGCTTCCTGGCTCCAGCAGTTCAGGCTCAGCCCACCTTCAATGCAAACCTGTTCGGGCTCATGAAGGGAGACGGTAAAGACGCGACCCGGCTGCATTTTGGCGCAAGCAAGGAGAACGTCGCCAGTCTGTTGGGCCAACCGACGAAAACAGAACGGCTGGTTGACGAAATTGAAGGCGGCTTTTATGAGGTAGTGTACTACCGGGCTAATAAACTCTATTTTAAAAAAAATAGCTTACAAAGCTTCGAATTACACGACAACTTATTGATTTATGGCAAATCTTTCGAAACAGCCTATCGTATCGGTACTAAAATTTATCAGGTGACTAAAAATTCCTCAAAGCAAGCGGCAACAAGTGCCAATTATCTACTGAATGGCAAGCCATTAGTGAACTTTAAGGTGGACCCCAAACCAGGAAAATCCAGAAATATAAATTACAGTCTCATCGCCGTTAGTTATCCAAAATTTGGAGATACTATCGCCGATGCCAGTGCCTTGCAGCTCCTATTCAATGCCAATAACCAACTTGCCGTATTGGCTTATTCAGAGGATAATGACTAATTAAATTCGGCCGGCTTTCATCTGCGCCAGCCGGGCAAAAAAATAGCAATAAATCACTGTAACGTAAACAGGCCGCTTCGATATAATCGAAGCGGCCTGTTTACGTTAACAAAGACGGAGCGTTAGGCCAATTCGGCCAGCTCCAGCCACCGTCCTTCCTTCTCGCCCAGCTCTTTCTCAATGGCCGACAACCGCGCGCCCCAGGCCGCGAAATCTTGCGGTGAGCCGCTGCCGCCGTTCAGCTTGGCGGTGATTTCCTCCTTCTCGGTTTCCAGCGTCGCCATGGCTTTTTCGAGCTGCTCGTACTCCTTTTTCTCGGCGAAGGTGGCGCGCCGCTTGGCGGGCGATGGCGCTACGGCCGTGCTCACGGCTACCGGCGCGGCCAGCTTGGCGGCGGCGCGGGCGGCTTTGGCGGCTTTTTCTTCTTCAACCAGGGCGGCTTCGGTTTCGCGCTCTTCGAGGTAGTCGCGGTAGTCGGTGTAGTTGCCGGGGAAGTTGAGGATGGCCCCGCCGGGCTCCAATACAAACAGGTGTTCGGCGAGGTGGTCGAGGAAGTACCGGTCGTGGCTGACGATGAGCAGGCAGCCGGTGAAGTGCATCAGGAAGTCTTCCAGGATGTTGAGCGTGCCCAGGTCGAGGTCGTTGGTGGGCTCGTCGAGAATGAGGAAGTTGGGGTTCTTGATGAGGACGCGCAGCAGCTGCAGGCGGCGTTTTTCGCCACCGCTCAACTTGTTTACCAGCGTGTACTGCTGGGCGGGCGGGAACAGGAACAGGTTGAGAAACTGGCTGGCGGTGAGCACGTCGCCGTTGGCGAGCTCCACTACTTCGGCCACTTCCTTCACGATGTCGATGACGCGCTGGGTGGGGTCGAATTCGAGCTCGGTCTGGGTGTAGTAGCCGAACACGGTGTTGGTGCCCACCTCGATGGTGCCGGAATCGG
>JALYUH010000347.1 GCA_030853985.1 Bacteroidota bacterium
GCTAGGGGGTGAGGTGAACGTGGAGGGCGATAAGCTTTGCGTAACATCAGCTACTAAGTTCGCGTTGCTACTCATTTTCAAGCAAGCGTCAATCCCGGTAGTTTAAGGCCGGCTTGCGGTCGCCGAGCAGGGGTTTGTACACGTAGCTGCCCACTTGCTGCTTCAGCTCGGCTTTGGCTTTGGCCACCAGCTCGGCATCGGTGAATAAATCGACGGCCGTAAGCGTCATTGTTTTGGCGGCCACCAGCAGGCCCTTCGTTCCGATTTCCTTGCCGCTGCACGCCACGGCCTGCCAGCTGTGGGCGGGCGTGCCGGGCACCCAGGTGGCGGCCGCCAGGCCCACGGTGGGCACCACGTAGCTCACGTCGCCCACATCGGAGCTGCCACCGAGGTCGCGCAAGGTGTAAGGGGAAACTTCGGCGGCCTGCGCCACGGGCGGCGCGGGCACGCCCAGCGATGCCTGTATTTTCTGGCCGAAAGCGGCTTCTTCGGCCGTGTAGGTCACGCCGCCCACCTGCTCGAGGTTGCGTTGCAGGGCGTGGGCCAGGGTTTCATTCACCAGCAAATCGTGGGTGCCGCCGATGATTTCGTAGTCCATGGTGGTGCCGGTGCCCAGGGCGGCCCCTTCGGCGGCTTTCACCACGCGGGCGAACACGGCTTCGACCTCGGCGCGGTTGGGGTGGCGCACGTAGTAGTACACTTCGGCGAAGTCGGGCACCACATTGGGGGCCTTGCCGCCGTTGGTGATGACGTAGTGGATGCGGGTTTCCTGGGGTACGTGCTCGCGCATCAGGTTCACCATGTAGTCAAATGCCTCCACGCCATCGAGGGCGCTGCGGCCCCGCTCGGGCGCGGCGGCGGCGTGCGCGGCCACGCCATGAAACCGGAATTTGGCCGACGTATTGGCGATGTACTTGCCCACCATGGTCGCGTTTTGGCTGGAGGGGTGCCAGTGCAGCACCGCATCGACCCCGTTGAAGAGGCCGGCGCGCACCAAGTACACCTTGCCGCTGCCGCCCTCCTCGGCCGGGCAGCCATACACCTTGATGGTGCCGTGCAGCTTGCCCTCTTTCAGCAGCTTTTTCAACTCGATGCCCGCCGCCACGCTGGCCGTACCGAAGAGGTTGTGGCCGCAGCCGTGGCCGGCATCCTGGCCGGCGATGGGCGTTTTATCGGCCACGGCCTGCTGGGCCAGGCCCGGCAGCGCATCGTATTCGGCCAAGATGCCGATAACCGGCTGGCCGCTGCCGTACGTGGCGACGAAGGCCGTGGGCATGTCGGCCACGCCGGCCTGCAACGCGAAGCCGTTTTTGCGCAGCATTTCCTGCAGCAGGGCCGAGCTTTTGGTTTCCTTGTAGCCTACCTCGGCAAACCCCCAGATACGCTGGGCCACCTGCTGGTACTCAGCGTAGCGGGCCTGCAAATCCTGCAGGGCTTCGGTTTTGAAGGTTTCGGTGGGCGGCGTGGGGCGGAAGGCCAGCAGCAGCCCGGCGCTTAGGAAAGCCAGCGTAACGGTAGGTTTCATCGAAGTCAGCAATAGAAGTGAGCAGGCCGGGGCGGCCAGCCCGAATGTAGCACCGAATCGGCGGCGGGCGCGGCTAGGCGCTGGTGCGCGAGCTTGCGCTGGCCGCCACGCGCTTTCCATAAGCTACCGCGCCAGCTTCTCGGCCCGAAACAGGTCGTCGGCGGCCTGCAGCAGCTTGGCCCGCAGCGGCGGGTTGTAGCCTGAGTGCGCGGCCAGAAACGCCCGCACCGTGGCGGCCGCCGTGGGCGACTGATAGCTGCTCAGCGTGGCCTGCAACCACGAATACGGGAAGAAAATATCGCCGGTAAGCTGGATTTCCTGAAGCAAGTCGAGGCTGGCGGGCAGGTACTTCTCGGACGTGGCCTGGCGCAGCGGGTGGTGCAGGTAGCCGAGCGCGGCCGTCACCCAGGCTTCTTTGGTGCGACCGGCTTTGGTGCGCAGGCTGGCGAAAAAGGCGTCGCGGGTGGCCACGTCGGGCGCCAGCGCGGGCATGAGGTATTGCAGGCGCTGGCGGCGGTCGGCATTGGTGATGCGGGCCAGTTGGGCGGGCAAAATGGGCGCGGGCGCGGCGTAGTCGCGCACGGCCAGCGCCAGGGCCAGGGCGGTGTAGTCGTCCTCGGTCAGCTTCACGCCGGCGGGGGCTTTTTGCGTGCGCCAGATGTGGTAGAGGCGCGTTTGGGCGGCCGGCGTGAGGGCGATGGACTGGTAGGTTTTGAACAGCTGCTTTTTGGCGTTGGGCGCGGGGTTTTTCAGCAAAGCGGCCCACAAATCCGCTTCCAGCGCCGGCCCCACGGCCCGCCGCTGGGCGGGCGTGAGGAACTGCCAGAACACGGCGCTGGCCTGCCCCGTGAGCAGCTTCAGGTTCAGCTCCTCGGGCTCGCGGGCGAGGTTTTGGCGGTAGGCCGTGAGCAATTGGAGCGGCGTGGCGACCTGGCCATTCAACATGTTTTCGTAGAGGTTGACGTAGCTGGCGGCGCGGGCCACCGGGTTTTTCAGCTGTGGCACGGTGGCCAGCAATTCCGGCGCGGCCGGAAACACGCCGTAGCCCAGCCCCGTGGAGTTGAAGACGAGGCGCCGGGGCAGAAAAGGCAGCTGCATGTCCTGCTCTTTGCCCTGCATTTTCACGCTAAGCTGCTGCTGCTCGCCGCTGGCCGATTCCACCAGCACCTCAAATTCCTGCGGCCACAGGCGGTCGGAGCCATCTTCGGCCGTTTGCGTTAGGTGCAGGCCGTAGCGCTGGTCGTGGCCGCCGCTGATGCGGTAGGTGAAGACGGGGCGGCCGGGCTGGTTCACCCACACCTGGTTCCAGGCCTGCAGGTCGGCGGGGGTGCGGGCATCGAGGATTTTGATGAGCTCGGGCCAGGTGGCGTTGCCGTGGGCGTAGGTTTGCAGGTACTCGCGCAGGCCGTCGCGGAAGGCTTCGGGACCCATCAGGCACTCGAGCTGGCGCATCATGATGGGCGCTTTGTGGTAGATGATGTTGCCGTAGAGCGAGCCCGCGTCCTGCAAATTGGCCAACGGCTGCCGGATGGGGTTGGCCCCGGCCGTGCGGTCGATGCCGTAGGCGGCGGGGTAGTGGTCGATGACGAATTTGAGGTCGTAATTCGAGTTTTTCACCGCCACCTGCGTCACCTTATCGGCCATGAAATTGGCGAATACCTCCTTCATCCACACGTCGTTGAACCAGCGCATCGTCACGAGGTCGCCGAACCACATGTGGGCCGTTTCGTGGGCCACCAGGCTGGCGCGGGCCAGCGTCTGGTCCTGGGTCGCGCCCTCATCCAAAAACAGGCTCGCCGCCTTGTAGTCAATGGCCCCGACGTGCTCCATGCCGCCGTACTGGAAATCCGGAATCGCCACGAAATCAAACTTTTGAAATGGGTACGGCAGCCCGGTGTATTGCTCCATGAAGCTGAGCGCATCGGCGTGCAGCCGGAAGATGGGGCCGAGGCTCAGGCGCAGCTTGGTAGGGTCGGTTTCGCGGTGCAGCAGCGTCATGGCCCGGCCGTTTTCGGCGCGCTGCACCCGCGAAAATTTCCCGGCCGCGAACGAAAACAGGTAGGTGCTGATGCTGTCGGAAGTGGCGAAGGTGTATTGCTTGGTGGCATTGGGGGCAACGGTCAGCACTGAGTCGCGCACCGGGGCGTTGGCCACGGCTTGCCAGCCGGCGGGCACCGTGAGGCCCAGCGTGAAGGTGGCCTTCAAATCAGGCTGGTCGAACACGGGCAGCACGGTGCGGGCGCGGTCGGGCACGAGCAGCGTGTAGAGGTAGTCGGCGTTGCGGTTCAGCGAGAGCTCACCGGCCCGCAGTTCGATTTGCACCACGTTGTGGCCCAGGTGCAGCGCGGCGGCGGGCAGCACAAGGTGCTCATCGTGGTGGTTGATGGGCAGCGGCTGGCCGTTGAGGGTGAGGCGGTGCAGATAGTCGGTGGGCGCTTTGAAATCGAGCTGCACCGGGTGGCGGTTGTCCTTGAGATTGAACGAAACCTGCTCGCTCGCCTCAATCGGCTCGGTTTTCAGCGCCGGGATATTCAGGCTGAAGTTGTAGGCCACGCCGCTGATGGTGGCCCGCCGCGCCTGCGCCAGCGCTTCGGACACGCCCGGCGTGATGGGCGGGTCGGGCTCGACGGGCGCGGCGGGTTGCAGCGTGGTCGTGACGGGCGGGTTGAGAACCGGGGTGCGGTGGCAGGCCGCCGCGAGCAACCCGAGCAGAACCACGCTGGCCCTGCCATCTTTACGAAAGCGAAAATTCATTGGAATAAGCCAGTGCTGAACGCTTCAAAAGTAACCGCTGCCCCGTGAGTACCGTGCCGCCCCTGCCTGTGTTGCCGCCCGTGCGCCTGTTTCCGCTGGGCGACGCGGCCGTGGTGCTGGAGTTTGGTACCGCCATCAGCGAGGCCACGCACGCGGCCATTGCGGCCTTTAGCGCGCGGCTGGCACGGCAGCCGTTCGTGGGCCAGCGCGAGCTGGTGCCCGCCTTCACCACCCTCACCGTGTACTACGACCCCTGGCGGGCGAGCGAGCACGGCCGCCACCCACAGCCCTACGAGCGGGTAGCCGCCCAGCTGCGGGAGCTACTGGCCGAAACTCCGGCAACAGCTGCCGCCGAAGCAGTGGAAGTCGTAGAAATCCCGGTCTGCTACGGCGGCGCGTTTGGGCCCGATTTGGCCTTCGTGGCGCAGCACGCCGGGTTGAGCCAGGAGGCAGTTATTGCCTGGCACACCGCCCCCGAATACCTCGTGCACCTGATTGGCTTCGCACCCGGCTTCCCGTATTTGGGCGGGCTCGATGCGCGGCTGGCCACGCCGCGCCGGCCCCAGCCGCGCCCGCTGGTGCCGGCCGGCACGGTAGGCATTGCCGGCCCACAAACGGGTATCTACTCGCTGCCCACGCCGGGCGGCTGGCAGCTCATCGGGCGCACGCCGCTGGCGCTGTTCAACCCGGAATGGGCCGCGCCCAGCCGGCTGCGAGCGGGGCAGCGGCTGCGGTTTGTGGCGATTGATGAGCGGGAATTTGCGAGGCTTCAGCAGCAATTACTATGAGCCTGCGCATCCTCCGTCCCGGCCTGTTGACAACCGTGCAGGACCTCGGCCGCTACGGCTACCAGTCGGATGGCATCATCGTGAGCGGCGCGATGGATGTGCCGGCCCTGCGCGTGGCCAACCACCTGGTGGGCAACCCCGAAACCGCCGCCGGCCTCGAAATCACCCTGCTC
>JALYUH010000461.1 GCA_030853985.1 Bacteroidota bacterium
TGTCGCCCCTCCGGGGCTATTGTTTGGCAGCTCGCAACTTGGGTTACTTAGTGCAGGAGGCCGGGCTGGTGCAGCAGCTTTGCCAGGGCCGCCTCATCGTTGGCTTCCAGGGCTACTTCAGCTTTCAGGTTGTCTACGTCGCGCTGCACGCTGGCCACGGCGAGGGTATGGCCGTTTTGGCGAAACGCGACACTGCCCTTGCGCTCAGCCAGGGGGCCGTCAATGGTCAGCTCATCCCACTTTTCGGCGTGGCCCGTGTAGCGCACCGATACGTTGTAATGCTTACTCCAGAAGAAGGGTACCGCGTCGAATTGCTCCTGCCGGCCCAGCATATTGCGGGCGGCCGTCTGGCCCTGGCGCTGCGCCACCACCCAGTGCTCCACCCGAATAGACGCGCCAGTGTGGACATCGGGCCAGCGGGCAATATCGCCGGCAGCATAGATGCCGGGGCTGCTGGTTTGCAGGAATTCGTCCACCAGCACGCCCTTGTCCAGGGTCAGGCCGGCTGCTTCGGCCAGCGCCAGCCGGGGCCGCACCCCGATGCCGACTACCACGAGGTCGGCCGACAGCCGCTCGCCGTTTTTCAGCACCACGGCCGCGGCCTCGATGGAAGTAGCCGTTTGCTGCAAATGGAAATGGATGCCTTTTTCCTCGTGCAGCCGCTGCACCATCGCGCCCAGCTCCGGGCCCAGCACGCGGGCCAACGGCACCTCATCGGGGGCCACCACGTGGACTTCCAGCCCCAGGCCGCGCAGCGCGGCCGCCACTTCCAGCCCGATGAAGCTGGCGCCCAGCACCACGGCCTTTTTCGCCTTCGCCGCCCCCGCCACAATGGCGCGGTGGTCGGCCAGGGAGCGCATCACATGTACGTGGGGCAGGTCGTGGCCGGGAATATCGAGGCGTACCGGCTCGGCTCCGGTGGCCAGCAGCAGGGCATCGTAGGCGTGCGCCGAGCCATCGGCCAGCCGCACGCGCCGGCCTTTCACGTCCAGCGCCGCTACTTTGCCCCGGATAAGGTCGATGTGATGCTCGGCGTAAAAGCCCGCCGGGCGCAGGGCAATGTGCGGCGTGTCGGGGGCGAAGCTCTTGGACAGCACGGTGCGGTCGCAGGGCACATCGGCTTCCTCATCGAGCAGGGTAATGCGGCCCGCGTAGCCTTCGCGGCGCAGCATCTCGGCGGCCGCGCTGCCCGCCCCACCGGCCCCGATGATGACCACCTGCTTCGGCTGAGAATCGTTTTTGGTGCTGGCCGGGGGCGAATCGGGGGCCAGCGGGTCATGTTCCTGCTTGCCGGTGACGTAGACCCGGCCGTCGCGCTGCTCCACCGTCCAGCGGGGCAGCGGGTCGAGGGCCGGGGCCCGTAGCGCGGCCCCGGTGCGCAGGCTGAAGCAGGCGTGGTGCCAGGGGCAGCGCACGGTATCGCCCACCAGCAGGCCCGTTTCCAGCGGCGCTCCGAAGTGGGTGCATATCGCCCCCACGGCCAGTAATTCCGCGCCGCGCCGCACCAGCAGTACGGGCTCGCCGTGGGCGTGGCCGCGCAGCATTGCGCCGTCGGCCAGGTCGGTTAGCGCAATGCCATTCGTTGCCAGGTCGGGGCCAGTGGGAGTTTCGGTAGTAGCCATGAGACGGTATTTCAAAGGGTGATAATGGGGCGAGAATTTGCCGATTTCGGCCGTGGCAAGCTGCTCAGGCCGCTACTTCCGGCGGCTCGCCGAGGTGGCGAAAAACGCGGGCTACCATCACATCGCAGTAAATCAGGTTGAACTCGTACACGGCGGCGCGGGGGTACCAGCTTTCCAGCTGGCGGCGCAGCAGGGCTTTGGCCCGGCTCAGGCGCGCATTCACGTTGGTTTCGGTAGTATCTACGGCTTTGGCGGTTTCCTGGCTACTGAGGCCCTCCAGCTCACGAACACCATGCGGTAGTCGGGCGGGAGGGTTTGAATGCACCGTTCCAGCACCGTGCCCAGCGCAGGATTGATTATTTCCTGCAGCCCGTCGGTAACATGGCTGCCCGGGGCGTCGGGGACTTCGTTCATACACGCGGCGGCAGATACGGGTTGGGGCTGGTGGGCCGCTTTCCGGCTCCAGTGGTGGCAGTGGTTGAGCATGATGCGAATGAGCCAGGTTTTGAAGGCGGCACGGGCCACGTCGCTTTACCGGGAACCGGCGGCCACTAGGCGTACGCATTCCGCCTTAGAGGCCGGCGTAGATTTCTTGCGGGTAGCGGGCAAGCCGCCAGCATTCAGTTTCTCTGTCATGGGCTGTGAAAGTTGAGACTTCGCACTGTCCGTATTAGCTAGACTACCTTATTAACAGGGCAGGCAAAAAAATGAATACTGGCCAGGACTGCGCCAATGCGCCAATGCGCCAACCCCAAAATGGGCGAGGCAGTATACTGCAACAGTACCTTTTACCTTGTCATGCCCATCAACCCCAAAACCAGCGGCCTCAGCCACATCGCGCTACGCGTCAACAGCTTTGAGCGCACCAAAGCCTTTTACGGCGACCTGCTTGGTTTTCCGCTCGCTTTCGAATTGCCACACATCATTGGCTACCAAGTGGGCGACGTGCACATCGGTTTCATGCTGGCGCAGCCCGCCGACCCCAGCAACCGCACCTTCACGCCTTTCAACGTGGGTCTCGACCACCTCGCCATTCGCTGCGACGATGAAACCGAGCTGCGCCGTGTGGCCGAGGCCTTGCAGGCCGCCGGGGTAGAAAACACTGGCATCAAGACTGATACCGTGGAGCCCAAGCAATACGTGGCTTTTAAAGACCCTGACCGCATATCCTGGGAGTTTTACATGGCCTGAGCCAAGCCGGAATAAAATTGGCTAAAAAAGCAACCCGCGTTTGCGAGCCTGCCCGTTCGGTCCGTGTCACGTTACTTTTGCCATATCCTCCCTCGAACCCCCGCAATACCATGAAAAAAGCAACTTTTCTCCTTGGCCTTGCCCTGACGGCCCTTGGCTCGTGGGCATTTTACCCCAATGTGGCCGCGCCTGCGGGCTATCTGATGGTGATAGGAAGCGGACGGCAGGGCGCTAAGACGGGTGCGCCGGAGTTGACTACAGTATGGCCCGACGGCCGGAAAGAGGTGCAGCCGCTGCCCGCTATTATGGTTGGCACGGACCGCTTCAGCACCGCCGCCGCCATCGAGCTGCACCGCGTCGAGCTGCTGAAAATCAATAGTCTGTACGCGCAGCAGTGGCGAATAGTGAGTGTGGCCCAAAGCACCGTGGGCGTGGGGGCGACCACGGAAACGGTATACTTGCTGGAAAAACGCTGAATCGGGGCGAAGTATTTCCCACAACAGCAACGCCACAATTGACCGACCGGCTGGGGCCGTGCCGATTTTCAGGGCGCTTCGGCAGCCATCGCTAAGCAACCCGACCCATGAAAGTATTGCTGGTGGAAGACGACCCGCAGGTGGCCTCGTTTGTGAAGAAAGGGTTTGAGCACGAGGGCTACGAGCTGACCGTAGCCTACGACGGGCGCTCGGGCTGGTCGCTCTACCAGCAGCAGCCCTACGACATGGTGATTCTGGACGTGAACCTGCCCTACCTCAACGGCGTGGAGCTGTGTCAGCTCATGCGTGGCGGCCAGCTGCGGGTACCCATTCTGCTGCTCACGGCCCTCGACAGCTTGGCCGATAAGGAAGCCGGCTTCGCGGCTGGGGCCGATGACTACCTGGTGAAGCCGTTCGCCTTCCGGGAACTGCTGCTGCGGGTGCGGGCCCTCACCAAGCGCTACGCCGAAACCAGCACCCCGCAGCGGCTGCACCTGGCCGATTTGGAGCTGAACCTGGATTCTAAGATTGTGACCCGCGCCGGGCAGCGCATCGACCTCACCACCCGCGAGTACTCGCTGCTGGAGCACCTGCTGCTCAACCAGGGCCGCATCGTGTCGCGCGTGGACATTGCCGAGCGGGTGTGGGAAGTCGATTTCGACACGACCACCAACATTATCGACGTGTACATCGGCTACCTGCGCAAGAAAATCGACCGGAATTTCACCCCCAAGCTCATTCATACCGTGGTGGGCATGGGGTACGTGATGCGGGCGGAGTGAGGAGGTTAAGTACGGTCAAAAGGAACGTCATGCTGCGCGCAGCCGAAGCATCTCTACCGCGCAATGCAATGCAATTCAATCGATTGGTTTGCTAATGCGGTAGAGATGCTTCGACTGCGGCTGCGCCTCCGCTCAGCATGACGTTCTTTCAGCACGCACACCCTCCTACCCTAATTTCCCCATGCTGATTCGCAATAAGCTGATGCTGCGCTTTACCCTGCTGGTGCTGGGCATTCAGTTGAGCTTTTCGGCGTTTGTATACTACTTCAACGCGGCGATGCGGGCGCAGCGCTTTGAGCATCGGTTGGCCAACAGCGCCACGCTGGCCGGGCGGCTGCTGGTGCGCACCCATAAGCTCGAAACCGGCATCCTGGGCAGTCTGCACCGGGGCGACCTGCTCACGCTACCGCGCGAAGAAATCAGCATCTACGACCCTAGTAGCCGGCTGCGCTACAGCAGCAACGACCACATCGACCAAGCTGCCAACCGAGCCCGGCTGGCGGGGCTGGGCGCGGGCCATCAGGTGAGCTATCCGGCCCATAACTGGCTGGAAACCATTGGTTTGGCTTACCCGCACCCAGCTGGCGAGGGCTACTACCGCATCTTCGTATCGGCCGAAGACCGGGCGGGGCGGGCGCAGCAGCAGCGCCTGGGCTGGCTGCTGCTGCTGGCCAATATGGGTGCCCTGCTGCTCACCATTGCCGCCGCCTGGTTTTTTGCGGGCAGCGCCCTGCGGCCCGTCACGCGCATCAGCCAGCAGGCACGGCGCATCTCGGCCACCAGCCTGGGCCGCCGCCTGCCCGAAGGCAATGGCCGCGACGAGCTGGCCCTGCTGGCCCAGGACTTCAACACCATGCTAGCCGGGCTGGAACAGGCTTTTGAGACGCAGAAGAGCTTCTTGTCCAATGCCTCGCACGAGTTGCGCACGCCCCTCACCGGCCTGGTGGGCACCTTGGAAACGGCTCTGGAATACGATACCACCCTGCCGGAAGCCCGCCAGAGCATCACCCAAAGCCTGGATGCCGCCCGCCGGCTCAGCGCCCTCACCAATGGCCTGCTGAACCTGGCTAAGGTTGATGGAGCCCTACCGGCCTTTACGCCCGTGCGCCTCGACGAATGCCTGAACCAGGCCCTGCTACTGGTGCGCGGCGAATACCCCGGCCGCGAGTGGCGGGTGACCTTCGCCAACCTGCCCACGGAAACCGAGGCCGACCTGTTTATGCTGGCCGGCAATGCCGAGCTACTGACCACGGCCCTGCTCAACCTGCTCGACAATGCCGGCAAGTATTCGGCCGGCCCGGTCCGCACCGAAATAGCCTACGCCGACGCTCGCACCCTGCGCCTGCGCGTGGCCGACGAAGGCCCTGGCCTCTCGCCCGAGGAGCTCAGCCACATCTATGAGCCGCTGTACCGGTCGGCCGGAGCGCAGGCCCGGCCGGGCTATGGCCTGGGCCTGCCCCTCACGCAGCGCATCATTCAGCGCCACGGCGGCTGGCTGGAGCTGACGTCGGTACCCGGCCAGGGCACCGTGGCGACCGTGTGGCTGCCAGTGCTGGCAGAGTAGCCAGCCCAAATTTGCCCCTAACCTAGCTCAGCCAAGTGCCCCCGGTCTCGCCGCCGGGGGCTTTCTCATGTTTTCTCATTCGCTTCTCATCTCATTCTTAAGCCGGGTCGGGTCCTTTGCAGCACCCTTCACCTAGCGCCAGGCAGCGCCCCGAACACGATGATGGATTCTGAGTCCGAACCAACGAATTGGATGGCGCTGCTGCTGGGCGGGGTGCTGGCGCTGTCGTTGGGCTTCAATGTTTTGCTGCTGAAAACCCACGACGACTCTCTGCCCGAGGACGACAGCCAGGAGCTGACCGCCGCCACCGCCGAGCTGCACCTCACGCAACGCCTGCTCACGCAGTGCCAGGGCCACCGGCAGCAGCAAGATAGCCTGCTGGTTATGCTGCGGGCCTACCCCACTGCCGCGACCTCGCCGACTTCCTCCCCCGCTTTTTATTCCCCTAAATGACTGATTTTCTGTTGAAGTTGTGCCCAAGCACCGGGCCCAATCAATCTGTACTGCCCCATTGTACCCGGTGGGCGGGCACGCTGGCACTAGCGGCCACGCTGAGCGGCTGCTCGGCCGATGGCAAAAGCCCGACGGCGGCAGCCCTGGATGTGCTGCCGGTCGTGACGATGAAAGCCTCTGAGCAGGAGCTGTTTCATGACTATGTGGCCGATGTGCAGGCCGTACGCAATGTGGAGGTTCGCGCACAAGTATCTGGTTTTCTGGAACATATCTACGTAGATGAAGGGCGGCCTGTGAAAAAGGGCGAGCTGCTTTTCCGGCTTAATGCCACGGCCTACCAGCACCGGCTCAGCCAGGCGCAGGCGGCGCTTATTAGTGCCGAGGCGCAGGCGAGTGCGGCCCGCCTGGAGCGGGGCCGCGTGCAGCAGCTGGTGGCCAAGCAAATTGTGGCCAAAACCGACCTGGACCTGGCCAACAGCAAGGTGCAGGATGCTTCCGGCCGCGTGGCCGAAGCCCGCGCCGGCGTGGCCAGCGCCCGCACCAGCCTGGAATACACCCTCATTCGCGCCCCGTTCGATGGGATTATCGACCGGATTCCGCTTAAAATGGGCAGTGTGGTGGAGGAAGGCACGCTGCTGACCAGCGTGTCGGACCTGCACGAGGTGTACGCTTATTTCAACGTGGGCGAGGGCGAGTATTTGCAGTACGTGAAGGCCCGGCAGCGCCACCCCGACCGCCACTCCGATTCGGTGCGACTCACGCTGGCCGATGGCTCCATCTACCCGCAGGAGGGCCGCATCGAAACCACCGAAAGCGAGTTCAACCCCAACACCGGCTCGTTGGCCTTCCGGGCCCGGTTTGCCAACCCGCAGCGCATGCTCAAGCACGGCGCGTCGGGCCGCATCCGCCTCACTAATACGCTGCCCACGGCGCTGCTGCTGCCGCAGCGGGCGGTATTCGAGATTCAGGACAAAAACTACGTGTACGTGGTGGATAAGGCCAATAATGTCCACCGGCGCAACTTCGTACCCCAGACCCGCACCGGCGACTTCTACGTGGTGAGCACCGGCCTGCAGCCCGGCGACCGGGTGGTATATGAAGGCGTGGCAGGCCTGAAAGACGGGCAGAAAATCACGCCCCGGCCCGTGGTAATGGACTCGGTGGTAGCTGCGCGGTAGCCGGTACGCGTCGGCCTGCTTGCGCTGCTATCTGTCATGCTGACGAAGGAATCATCCTCTCGCTGCTGAACGAATTCTA
>JALYUH010000361.1 GCA_030853985.1 Bacteroidota bacterium
CTAACCGGAAGCGGGGCTGAAACGTTTTGCCAGCTACGGGTCAGGCTGGCTCTGGCCAGCTGCTGAATGAAAGCTCGGGTGCATGCCCCATTTTCTGCTTGGCGCAGCAGCTCGCCGGGCGGTATTCGCGAATTTGAGGCATGAATAACTAACTGCCTGCACTGCGGTACCGCCACGGCCAATGCGAAATATTGCTCACGCTCCTGCGCCAACCGCATCAACGGCCACCTTTTCCCCAGCCGGCAGCGCATCGCCCGGAGCTGCAAACATTGTGGCACGGCCCTAAAAACCCGGCGCACCACCTGCGACCGCTGCAATCCCAGCATTGTGGATTGGCAAACGGTGCCGCTGCACCAGCTTAAAACGAAAGCCCAACAACAATACGCCGCCCAGATTCGCAGCTTGGCGCGCGCAGTTTATCGCAAGTCCAGCCAGCCCAAGGCCTGCGCCGTGTGTGGCTACGATGTGCATTATGAAGTGTGCCACATCAGGCCCATCAATTCGTTTCCAGCCACCGAATTTGTAGCGGCGGTGAACAAGCTGAGCAACCTAGTGGCTTTGTGCCCCAATCATCATTGGGAGTTTGACCACGGCCACCTCTCATTCGATGCGACAATTGCTACCGTAAACGCGGAGCTTCCGCCAACGGCCTAAAACAAAATGCTGCTTTCGGGTCGAAAGCAGCATTTTGCAAGTAACTGATAATCAGAGTAGCCACGACGGGAATCGAACCCATATCAAGCGTTTAGGAAACGCCTATTCTATCCTTTGAACTACGCAGCCAGATGGCAAAGGTAAGAAACAGGCCGCCTGAAGCATCGGAAAAGCGCAGTTGTTAGCCGCCGCAAGCCCTACGACTTGTACAGCAGCGCGATGCCGAACGAGAGGGCCGTGAGAATGATGCCCACCAGAAAAATGGTGTAGCTGGTGCGCAGCAGGCCGTATTTGCGGGTCAGCACCTCGCCGAGGTAATAGATATCCGTCACCATGTTGGTGTAGAGCAGGTCTTTCTGGCGCATCAGCTCGCGCATGCCGCCCTGAAAGTGGTCGAGCTTGAGCTTGGTGAACTGCCCGAAAAAAAGCAGGTTCACGCGGCGGTTGGTGGCAATTTCCGGGCTTTTTTTCAGCCAGGCGAAGCTCGTCACATCGGGCTGGGCCGAGAGAATGGCCGTGGTCACCGAGCCCAGGGCCGTCACCAGCAGAATACTCACCGGAATAACCAGCACCGGGTTATTGCCCATCAGCGGGCTCAGCGCGCCGGCTTTGCCCATTTTGGCCCCCAGATAGGTGATAATCACCGAAATAAGCACGGCATTGAGCTGAATCATCATGCTGGCCTTTTTATCGGCCATGTCGCTCAGTTTCATGTGGTTCGAGTACATGGTCCGAAACATCGTTTCGATGCCGCGCTTGGGCTCGGCGAAGGTGCCGGTTTTTTCCTGCGCCTTTTTCTTGTCTTTCTTCTCTTTCTTTTTGAGGAGGTCGCGCTGGTCCTCAATGTTCTTTTTGAGGTCCTTTTTGTAACGCTCCTTGCCGGCTTCGGACGCATACTTGTGCGCCAGCATGAAGTTGAGCTGCAGCTCGGCCCACTCCTGGGTGGTGTAGGTTTTATCGAGCACCAGTTCCCACTCGGTGCGCAGCAGCTCGGCGCGCGAACGGTGGTCGTCGCGAGCCAAGTTGCTCATGTCGGCATCCACGAGCAGCTTTTCCAGTTCCGTTTCAGGCTTCGAGTCGCGGTGCGTGGCTTTGATGAGCGCCTCGATGAGGCGCACGCGGGCGGGCGGCTGGCCCTGCTCCGTGAGCCAGGCAGCTGCGCGCTCCATGCTGCGAAACTCGTGGCCATCGTACACATCGAGGTAGCCAAGGTCGTGAAACCAGGCCGCGATGAGCAGGGCCTCGGTATCGTCGTCGTTCAGGTTGGCATTGGCGGCCAGGGTGCGGCATTCCTTCACTACCAACTCGGTGTGGGCCAGCGCATGGTAGGTGAGCTTGGGCGAGATTCCGGCCAGCTGGCCGGTTACGAAGGCCTGGGCGGCCTTGGCCAGGTCTGACACATTGGCTTTGCCGGGCTTGTCGTCGTTAGCGGCGTCCTTGTCTTTTTTAGCTTTTTTCCCAAGCCCCTTTTCGGCCGTGGGCTGGTCGTTGGCCGGGCCGGGCTGGTGGCCCGGCTGCGCCGCCAGCCCGGGAGCCGCCGCAATTTCGGCGGGGGGCGTGGGAGTGCGCTCCGCAGTAGCGGGCGAGGCGGTATCGGTGGCGGGCACCGGCGCGGAGGCCGCCGCAGCAGCGTCCATTTCGGCCGGTTCGGGCGTAATTTCTTCCATAGATAAGCGAAGCTACGGCAGTTCGGGCGGCGGGCTTGCGGGCTTTGAACGCGAAGGCCGCAACGGAAGTTAGAAAACCGGCCCTAACCGCACTGCGGCGCTTTGCGTAACGGGCCTGCCAGCCCGGGAGCAGCATGGAGCGCACGCGCCCCGGCGGTCCTCAAAAGGCCCGTCAATGCGCTGTTTCGTACCTTCGATTACATGATGCCACTTCGCCACCTCGCTTTTTTGCTTGCCTGCTGCCTGCCTTTTGCTGCTTTGGCGCAATCTACCAAACCTGCCGCGGCCCCCAAGCCGCCCAAAGAAACCCAGAAGGAACTGCCCGAACCCGGCGAATCGGACCAGAACCCGCGCAACGCCCGCCCCAACTACCGCAAAGCCGGCGTGGACTGGCAGCGCAACCTGCCGCCCGATTCGGCCACCATCCGCTACCGCGTGTTTCTGATTGGCGACGTGGGCAACCCCATCGCGCCCGAAAAAGGCGGCGAGCCCAGCCTCAATTTCCTGCGCCAGCAGATTATGAAGGCCGGCAAAAACAGCACCACCATTTACCTGGGCGACAATATTTACAACTATGGCATGCCCGAAGAGGGCGCCTACGACCGCAAAATTGCCGAAAAGCGCCTCACCACGCAGCTCGATATTTTCCGGGGCTACCCCGGCGAAAAGTATATGACGCCCGGCAACCACGACTGGATTCAGGGCCAGCCTGGCGGCCTAGCCCAGGTGAACCGCGAGCAGGCCTTCGTGGAAAGTTACATGATGAAGGACTCGGCGGCGTTTTCCTATACCGGCGACTTTTTCCTGCCCCGCGATGGCTGCCCCGGCCCGTTCGAGGTGCGCGTGCAGGACGACGTGGTGCTCATTGCCCTGAACTCGCAGTGGTTCCTGACGGACCCGGCCAGCCGCCCCGTGGGCCGCAGCTGCGGCATCGAGAACGAGGAGGAAGTGTACGCCGCGCTGCAGGAAATCATCGAGCGCAACAAGACCAAGAACATCTTGGTGTTTGCGCACCACCCGCTGTTCTCCGACGGGATTCATGGCGGCTACTTCACGCTGGCCGACCATATTTTCCCGCTCAGCATCGTTTTTAAGTACGCCTTCATTCCGCTGCCCATCATCGGGTCGATTTACCCGTTTGCCCGCAAGTACGGCGGCATCAATCAGGACATCCCTCACCCCGCCTACCAGGCCTACCGCAAGAATTTGCTGGAGCTGTTCAGCAAGTACCCGAACGTGATTTATGCGGCCGGGCACGAGCACAACCTGCAGTATTATAAGGAAGGCAGCACGCATTTCATCGTGAGCGGCTCGGGCTGCAAAACCCAGCACGTGAAGCCCGGTAAGGGCGGCGGGGCCATTTTCTCGGATAAGGAGAAGGGCTGGGCCGAAGTGAACTACTACACCAACGGCCAGGTGTGGGCCGAATACTTTGTGCCCCAGGGCGAAGGCCGCACGGCCCGGCGCGTGTTCCGCACCCCGCTCTACAACAAAACCGTGGGGGCCGTGGCCACCAATGCGGCCCAGGCCGTGTCCGAAACCGCCCTGACGACCACCAACGGCGACGCCACCGGCCAGAAGCTGCCCGAAACCGAGAAGGCGTTGAAGCAGGAGAAGGACGAAAAGCAGAAGAAAAAAGAGAAGAACGCCGCCGCTCTGGCCAAGGACCCTATGCCCACGAAGCGGCCCGATTTCCGCGACAGCACCGTGACGCTGGCCATCAACCCGGCCTACGACCAGCACGGCAAGTTTCACAACTGGCTGCTGGGCGACCATTACCGCAAGGAATGGGCCACGCCCGTGAAGTTCAACGTGCTGGACCTGGCCCACGCCGAAGGCGGCCTGATACCCTATAAAACCGGCGGCGGCAAGCAAACCGCTTCGCTGAAAGTGCGCAACGAGGCGGGCTTCAACTTCTCGTTGCGCGGCATCGACAAAGACCCCGCCGCCGTGCTGCCCGAGCAGCTGCGCACCGGCCTGGCCAAGGCCGTATTGCAGGACCAGATTTCGGCCCAGCACCCGTACGCTTCGTTCGTGCTGCCACCGTTGGGCACGGCGGCCGGCATTCTGCACACCAACCCGGTGCCGGTTTTCATTCCGCGCGACCCGCTGCTGGGCCAGTATTACGCGCAGTTTCACGACCTACCTGCCGCCCTCGAGGAAGATGCCAAGGATAGCCAGAGCAATGTGGCCAGCCTGGGCTACGCCACCAAGCTGGTGAGCACCGATAAAATGCTGGAGCGCCTGCTCGAAGACAACGACAACCAAGTGGACCAGCAGGCCTTTGCCCGCTCGCGCCTGTTCGATATGTGGATTGGCGACTGGGACCGCCACGAGGACCAGTGGCGCTGGAGTGAGCGCAAAACCAAGGACGGCGACCGCCGTTTCGTGGCCGTGCCCGAAGACCGCGACATTGCCTTTTTTAAGGGTGATGGCGTGTTGCCCTACATCATCTCGCGCAAGTTTGCGGTGCGCAACTTCCAGAATTTCGGCTACGACTACGCCGATTACAAGGGCCTGAACCAGACTGGCATGAGCAACGACCGGGTGTTTATGAGCGCCGTAACCCGCGAGCAGTGGATGGCCCAGGGCACCTACATGAAGGAGCACCTCACCGACGAAGTCATCGAGAAGGCTTTCCGCGACAAGTGGCCCAAGGAGATTTACGACCTGCACGCCAAGGAAATCATCGCCAAGCTGAAAAGCCGCCGCGACCTGCTGCCCCAGCTGGCCGGCGACTATGCCGACGTGCTGGCCGAAATTGTGGAGGTGCGCGGCTCGCGCAAAAACGAGAAGTTTACCGTGGAGCGCCTCGATGGCCGCAAAACCCACGTGGTGATGCGCAAAATCAACAAGGATGGCAAGCTGACCAAGGTGCTCTACGACCGCACGTTCGACGACGAGGTGACCGATGAAGTACGCCTCTACGGCATCAGCGGCAAGGATGTGTACGACGTGCGCGGCGACGTGAAGCGGGGCGTGAAGCTGCGCATCATCGCCGGTACGGGCCGCGACACCATCACGACCCGCGACCACGTGGGCGGCCTGCTGCACAAAACCCAGGTATACGATGCCGACACTGGCAACGTCATCACGACCAGCAGCGAAGCCCGCCAGCGCCTGGAGCCCGGCCTGGACGTGAGCCGCTACGACTACCCGCACCGCTTCGACCTGAAGGACTACCGCCTCGACTACTTTGGCCCGGCCGTGTATTTCGGCTACAACATCGATGATGGCGTGCTCATTGGCGGCGGCGCGACGTACCGCCACTACGGTTTCCGCCGCGAGCCGTATTCGTGGGAACAAACCATTACGGCCAACTTCGCGCCGGCCCGCGAGGCCTACAACATCCGCTACACCGGCCAGTTTACCCGCATTTTCCGGAAGACCGACCTGCGCGTGCTGGCCCAATACTACGGCCCGCAGCTGCTGTACAACTTCTTTGGCATTGGCAACAACACGGTCAACCAGGCCATCAAAAACGAGAACGGCCCCACCACCAACCGCTCGGTGAACAGTGCCTACCGGGTGCGCTTCGACCGTATTACCATCGCACCTACCTTCGAGCGCAAGCTGTTTAGCTTCGCCCGCTTCGGCATTGGGCCGCAGTTCGACCAGTTCCGCGTCGAGCCGGACCCCATCGGCACGGTTATCAAGGACAGCCTGACGCGGAATGGCATCACGACCTACGAAAACCGCCGGTTCGGCATCCGGTCGTCCGACTTCCAGACCAACCAGTACCTCGGCGGCCTGATGTACCTGAAC
>JALYUH010000383.1 GCA_030853985.1 Bacteroidota bacterium
GTTCACGGCGGCAGCCGCATCTACCGAGTTGGCGTTGGCCGCCGGGCCGAAGCCGGGGCGGGCGGTAGTGCCAGTTGCCGACGGGCCGGCCGGAGCCGGGCGGCCCGCCGTGGTGGTGGCCATTTCGGGGCTCCCGACCAAGCCGGTGCGGCCGGCCCACCAGCCGGTGCCGGCCAGCGTGGCCAGCAGCAGGCTAGCCGCCGCCACCCAGCGCGTGGCCACGAGGCGACGCCGGTACTGCTCGTTCTGCCGAATCAGCAGCGAGTTGTCAATCTGGTCCCACAGCATGGGGCGCGGGGGCACGGCGGCCTCCTGCCCCAGGTGGTGGCGGAATAATTCCTCCAGGCTGCCGCTGGCTTTAGGGGTAGGGTTATTTTCGATAGGATTAGCGGACATGACGGGTTGGAGCGTTGAGGCGCTCCAGTTTAGTTTGGAGGATGACGCGGGCGCGGGAGTACTGCGACTTGCTGGTTCCTTCGCTGATAGTTAATAATTCGCCGATTTCTTTATGGGTATAGCCTTCAATGGCGTAGAGGTTGAACACCATGCGGTAGCGCGGGGCCAGCTCCTGCACCATTTCGAGCAGTTCGTTGAAGTTGAAGTTACTGAGCGTAAATTCCTCGCTCGACAGCGTTTCGGGGTAGTCGCCGTCGCTCACGGCCACCAGCGAGGCGTTGCGACGGTGCTGGCGCAGGGCGGCGTTAATCATGATACGGCGAATCCAGAATTCCAGCGGGCACTCGCGGCGGAAGCTGCCCAGCGTACGAAACACCGTGAGGAAGCCTTCCTGCAGCACGTCTTCGGCCTCGAAGGTGGTTTGGGCGTAGCGCAGGCACACGGCCATCATTTTACCGGCGTACTTGTCGTAGAGCAGCTTCTGGGCCAGTTGGCGGCCGCGCAGGCAGCCGTCAATCAGCTCGGCCTCGGTGGGCGGGCTGGCGAGGGCCGACGAGCGGCTGGCCGTCAGGCGCGGGGCCACGGCGGGCTGGTCGGGTAGCGCATCATCGGCCCCAAACGCGAACCAGGTGGCCGCGCTCACGCCCGGCGGCCGGTACCCAAGCCGGCCAGGGAAGAAGAAGTCGAAAGAGTCAGCGTTTGCAGCATAGGAAGGTGAGTTGGTAGCAGTAGCCGCCGGCGCGTGGCCTGCCGACGGAAGGGGGATGCCCACCCGCGCCAAATGGTTGCAAGCCCCGGCCACAATCGTGGCCAGCCCCCGCCAAAACGCCTCCCAAGCCGCCTTCATTCCGCAAGATAACAGCCGGGGTTACTGCTGCTGGCGCGCCCGAATGTTGCCAGCGATTTCGGGGCAAACCGCCATGCTTTTTGTGGCCGGGCTCGTACACCTGGTTTCTTCCGGTTTCAGCATTCTTTCATTTCAGCCTTTTTTTTCTCTCCCATGAAAACCTTAGTGCTCTTTTATTCGACGTATGGCCACATCTGGACAATGGCCGAGGCCATTGCCGAGGGTGCCCGCGAAGTGGCCGGCAACGAAGTAGTGGTGAAACGCGTGCCCGAAACGCTGCCCCAGGCCGTGCTCGACCAAACCGGGGCCACCGGCGCGCAAAAGGCCTTCGCCCACGTACCCGTTGCCACGCCCGACGAGCTGACGGAGTACGATGCCATCATTTTCGGCACGCCTACGCGCTACGGCAACCTCTGCGGCCAGATGCAGGCTTTTATGGATAGCACCGGCGGCCTCTGGGCGAAGGGCGCCCTGGTGGGCAAAGTGGGCGGCGTATTTGTGAGCACCGCCACCCAGCACGGCGGCCAGGAAACCACCATCCGCAGCTTTCACACCGAGCTTTTCCACCACGGCTTTGTGGTGGTGGGCCTGCCCTACGCCTGGCAGGGCCAGATGGGCCACGAGGAAGTAACCGGCGGCACGCCCTACGGGGCCAGCACCGTGGCCGGCGGCAAGGGCGAGCGCCAGCCCAGCGCCAACGAGCTCGAAGGTGCCCGGTTCCAGGGCCGGCACACTTCCGAAATCGCCCAAAAGCTGGCGGCGAAATAGGCACAGTATAGTAGCGCGTTAGTAGCGCGAACTACAAATTCGCGTTGTGCAACGGATAGCTGCTACAGCACGGGAACGCGAACTACAAATTCGCGTTGCGGTCCCGGCTCTGCCCCAGAGCCGGGACTTTTTTTATAGCTGTTGGTGCGTCCGAATTAGCTCGGCGAAGGCGTCGCGGTAGGTGTCGCCCACCGGCAGCAGGCGGCCCGCCACCTGCACTTTGCCCCGCTCCAGGTGCTCGATGCGGCTGAGGGCCACCAGAAACGACTTATGGATGCGGGCGAACCGCTCGGGCGGCAGCACTTCCTCGACCCGCCGGAAGGATTGCAGGGTGAGGATATTGCCGGCCGTAGTATGCAGCAGCAGGTATTCCTTCATGCCCTCCACGTACAGAATATCATCGAAGGCTACGCGTTGCAGGCGGTGCTCGTTCTTCACGAACATGGCATCGGCGGGCGCGGCGGGTGGGGCCGAAGCAGCAGCTGTTTCGGCCGCCGCCACCGGCGTGCTGGCGGCTGGGCTACTTGCCGCCCCGGCTGCCGGCCGCACCTTACTCACGGCCTGCAAAAACCGGTCGAAGGTAATGGGTTTGAGCAGGTAGTCGGCTGCGTTCAGGGTGTAGCTCTGCACCGCGTATTGGTCGAAGGCAGTGGTGAAGATGATGCGCGGCGCGGGCGCGGGCAGCAGCTGCACCAGCTGCAGGCCGGTGAGGCGGGGCATGTTGATATCGAGAAACACGACATCAACCGGGTGGTCCTGCAA
>JALYUH010000402.1 GCA_030853985.1 Bacteroidota bacterium
GTACAGCGGCATCATGTTGCGCTTGGCCGACACCTGCAAATCGGCGGTGCCGGTGAGCAGCAGCACCGCGCACTGCACCCTGCCGAGCTGGGCCAGCGGGTCGAAATCGAAGAAATAGCGCGACCAGGGCGTGGTAAGCTGCACGGCGCGGGCGCGGGCCATGCCGGCATCGATGCCGGCGTTGGTGTTGCTGAGCAGGCTGGCCACCTGGGCGCGGGCCTTGGCATTGTCGGGCGTTTGGCGGATGACGGCCACCGTGCGCTGATACACGTCCTGGGCGGCTTTCACCTGGGCGGGGTCGGCCCCAATCAGGCGCATGATTTCGCCCTGCTGGCGCAGCAGCACGTCGTAGCCGGGCTGGCCGTAGCCACCGAGCGACACGGCAAATGCTGGCGGCCGGCCGGGGGTAGATGCCGCCGATAGCAGCGCCACGTTGCCGCCCTCACCGTGCCCAATCAGGCCCACGCGGTAGGCCGACACCAGCGGCTGGGTGCGCAGGCAGTTCATCGCGGCCTGGGCATCGCTCACGAGGTCGGCGGTGGTGGCGTTGTTGTAGGTGCCGCCCGATTTGCCCACGCCGCGGTCGTCGAAGCGCAGCACGGCCACGCCGTGGCGGGTGAGGTAGTCGGCGAGCTGGCCAAACATGTGGTAGCCGTTCACGTCCACGTCGCGGCCCTGGGGGCCGGAATCCGACAGCAGCACGGCGGCGGCAAAGGGACCCTCGCCGGCCGGCACCGTCACCGTGCCCGCCAGCTTTAGCTTGGTCACGGGATTAACGAAGCTCACGTCGCTTACCCGGTAAGGCGGCGCGGCCTTAAACTTGGTGACGGCGGCGGCCGAAGCCACGGCGCGCTTCAGCGTCATGGGGGCCATCACGCCGGGCTGCTTCCAGGTGCCCTGGAAAGTTGCGCCGTTGTCCAGCACCTTGCCTTCGAAGCTGCTACCGGCCTGCTCGATGCGCAGCGTCAGGTTGTCGCCCTTCAGCTCCACCTCCACCGGCATGCGGCTGATGCGCTGCTGCGGCGCATCGAGGGCCGCGTAGTAGCCGCCGCTGGTGAGCGGCACGATGGTGATGACGAGGGTAATTTCGCCGCCCAGCATCTTGAGCGGGCCGCGCCACTGGCCGCTGAGGGGTGCCGCGGCGGGCGGGTCGGTGGCCGCGAAAGCATCATCTGAAAGCAGGAAAGTCAGTAGAAATAGCGCGCTCAGTATAAATCGAATCATAGAATCAGCCTGTTTTTAGATTGAGTAGAAGCTTGTCATAGGGTTTTCGGAGGTGAAAAATACAACAAAGGTTTCTAACGTCCAATTCTGCCTGCTACAATTTGCTGGTCGAGTTTAGGCAAATTCCCGGCGCGGCAGGCCAGCTATTTCCAGAAATTAATTTCGGGGCGTGAGGAAAAATCAGCGCGGCGTATGCTTTGTTATCCAGTCGCCGATGACTTGCAGCGCGGCCGGCGCAAACGTCTCCTCAATGGTGCCGTACTCGGCAATGCCGCCGGTGGACGCGGTCTGAAACAGGTGGTTGAGGCCGACCAATTCCTGCACGGTCACGTCGCGGTTTTTGCCGGCTTTAAGGCCGGCGGTGGTAGCGGCCAGGTTGGCGGCGGCGGGCACCTGCACGTCTTTGCTGCCGCCCAGGGCCAGCACCGGGCAATGCACTTTGGGCAGCGTGCGGGCGGGCCGGTCGGCCAGCAGGTGGCGGTAGGCGGGCGAAATGGCCATTTGCAATTTCGGCTCGAACTGGGCCGCCGCCGCCGGATTGTTATCCAGGTGGTAGAACGCCAGGAGCTTGGTGCGGGCCTGGGCATCGTCGGGCGTTTGCTGAATGAGCTGCGTCATGGCCCGCTGCTGCTGTTCGATGGTGGCCAGCTGGGCCGCGTCGGTGGTTTGCAGGCGGGCCAGCGCCAGCGACTGCTGCACAATCAGCTCATCGCCGGCCATGGCGGGGCTAGCCAGCAGCACCAGAAAATTGGGGCCGTTGGGCTGGCCCGCCGCGCCAATGGCCGCCGTGCCGCCCTCGCTGTGCCCCAGCAGCCCCACCTGGCTTTTGCGGATGCCCGGCTGGGCGCGCAGCCAGGCCAGGGCGGCCTGGGCATCGGTGGTATAGTCGGCGCTGGTGGTGCCTTGCAGCGTGCCGCCGCTCTGGCCCACGCCGCGGTCGTCGAAGCGCAGCACGGCAATGCCGTGGCGGGTGAGGTAGTCGGCCAGCACGGCGAAGGGCTGATGGCCAAATAAGGTAGAATTACGGTCCTCCGGCCCCGAGCCCGTCAGCAGCACCACCGCCGGAAACGGGCCCATGTCGGCGGGCACGGTGTAGGTGCCGGCGAGGTCGATGCCGGCCTGCTCGTTGCGAAACGTAACATCGGCCGACTGGTACGGAAAAGGCGCGTGCGGCTGCTGGGGTCGTTTGGGGCCAGTGGCCGCGCCCGCGCCAGCCCGCGTGAGGGTGAGCGGAAACGCCCGCAGCCCCTGCTGCCACTCGCCCGCGAGCTGGCGGCCGTCGGCCGAGCGGCGGCCGGCAAACCGCGCTGTAATGGGTTTGCTCAGGCGCAGGTACACGCTGTCGCCGGGAGCCTGGAAATCGACCAGCAGGCCGGCCACATTTTGCGCCGCGATGTCGAGCTTGGCCGCGCGCGGCCCGCCGGCCGGGTCAGTGAGGTGGAAGACGAGCTCCAGGGTGGCTACTTCGCCGCTCCAGTCGCCGCTGAGGCTGGGGCGCGGGGCCGTCTGGGCGTGGGCGGTGGCGAGGGGCAGGAGGGTGGCGGCGAGGAGCAGCAGGCGGGGCGCGGTGGGCATGCGAGGAAGGCTGAATGGAAGGGCAATAGTACGGTAGTCGCCGCACAACCTGCTGCCTAGTTGGCGCAACGTTCTCGTAACAGCTTCGGCTGTTTAATTTGAAAAGGACGAGTTTGAAAGCGTCTGAAATAGTTATATCTTTGTTATAACAATTTCAGACGCAAATCACGCAAGCTCATGATTCAATCCATTCGGAAAATCGGAAACTCCAGCGGCATATTGCTGCCCAAAGCCATGCTGCAAGCCTGCGGTATCACCACGGAGGTCGAAATTGAAGTACAGAATAAAACCATTCTGTTGCGGCCCGTGCAGCCGGCGCGCACTGGCTGGGAAGCTGCGTTCGCGGCGGCGGTTGCGGGCGGTGATGAGCCGGAAGGCGACCTGTTTGAAGGAATCCCCAACCAGTTCGACCAAACCGAATGGTAGCTCCAACTTATCCAAGACGTTTCGAGGTATGGCTGGTGAGCCTGGACCCGACCCTGGGCAGCAAAATCGCCAAAACCCGCCCCTGCATAGTGGTATCGCCCGATGCGGCCAACAAATTTCTGCGCACCGTGCTGGTTGCGCCGCTCACGCATACCCCCAAGCGCTACCCCACCCGCGTCGATTCGCTGTTTCAGCAGCAGCCCGGCCAGGTGGCGCTCGACCAGCTCCGCGCCGTGGACACCGTGCGACTGGTGAAGCGGCTCGGCACGTTGGACGAGGCTACCGGCCGCGCCGTATGCGCGGTGCTGGGCGAGATGTTTGCATGGTAATTAAAAGCGGATAGCCAGCGGAACAGATTTCTCGGTAGACGGTAATTGAGTCAAAATATAAAGCGCATTGGCGATGCAATGATGCTTGTCGTAGTTGGTGTAGATAAAAACAGGCTCAGCCTTGTACATTTCCTGCGTACTTGAGACTTTTGGAGGCTTTTGATTGGTGAACAGAAAAGTTTTTTTTCCAGCCTTGTCAGGAAATGGTATACTGAGATTTTGATTGGTTTTTAACACCAACCGGCATACTTCCAGCAGAATCTCCTTCCAAGTCGAAATCGGTTTAACGGTGCCATTCGGCAGGCGCAGCTTCTTTGGTTTCTGGTCAGCGGGCAAATTTTCCATGTTTAGCCGGCTCACTTCAATAAATTCATTCTCCTCAATCTTGGATTTCTTGGGCAATGGCTTACTGATAGGTTTCAGCGGCGAAGCTTTGGGAAGCTGAGACGTTAGAGGTGAAGCCACCGCAATGGGTGTCGTTAGCTGGATTCCATGGCCGCTCTGAGCAGCATCGAGCCAACGAACCAATTTCAAGGCCGCTTCGACGGAATTGGTATCCGCAATGTTGAGCGTTTCGACGGGTTGAAATTGTGAGTGCGTTGGGGAAAAGCAATGCCAGTTGATGCCATCGGTGATAAAGAAGCTTTGAGGCTTCAGCGAGTAAGCGTAACCGATTAATGCCCCCACATGCCCCAACTTATCCAGGCTTTCGCCCAGCTTTTTAGCTTCAATGATGGCCCCGATTCCGCCATCGGCATCCTTCAACACATAATCCAACGACTGCTTGTTTTCGACCATGCGCTCTGGCTCCACCATGCGCACATTCGCAGTGTCCCAGCCTAGTGCCCGCAAAATCGGGTCGATTAGTCCGGCGCGCGTGGCGGCTTCATTCTTTTGAAAGATGCTCGCATCAGCCATAGCAGTAGCGCGCACCTGCTGAATAACGTGGTAGATGGCAGCAAGCGGGCTGGAAACAGGCATAAGTATCTGCTGAGACGAAATGTGGCGTAATGTTAGGGAAGGCGCGTCACTATTGCGCATTTGCCAGCACGCACAAGCTAAAGCTGATGCCACTGCGCCCCACCCGTACCTTCGTACCCCCAGCAACGACCGCCCCGCCGAAACCTTCCGGCCTGGTTTCGCTGTTTGTTCGTTTATGCCCAAAAAAGACGCTTTGCAAGTTTCGGCCCCCGCCGACAACGCCATTGACCACCTCGACCCGCGCGAATTCATCCTCATCAAAAACGCCCGGGTTCACAACCTCAAAAACCTCAGCGTGGCCCTGCCGCGCAACCAGTTTATCGTCGTTACGGGCCTGTCGGGCTCGGGCAAATCGAGCCTCGCCTTCGATACGCTTTATGCTGAGGGCCAGCGCATGTACGTGGAAAGCCTGAGCAGCTACGCCCGCCAGTTTCTGGGCCGCATGGATAAGCCCGACGTGGACTATATCCGGGGCATTTCGCCGGCCATTGCCATCGAGCAGAAGGTCAGCATCAAGAACAACCGCTCGACGGTGGGCACCAGCACCGAGATTTACGACTACCTGAAGCTGCTGTTTGCGCGGGTGGGCCGCACGTTTTCGCCCGCCAGCGGCGAGCAGGTGCGCAAGGATAACGTGGCCGACGTGGTGGACTTTCTGGCTGCCCAGCCCGACGGTACGCGCGCCATGATTCTGGCCCCGCTGCACCGCCCCGACCACACCCGCCCCATGCAGAAGGAGCTGGATTTGCTGCTGCAAAAAGGCTACAGCCGCGTGGTGGTGAACGGCGAAACTGCCCAGATTGAGGACCTGATTGCCGAGGGCCAGCCCGAGGTGAAGGGCGAGGTTTCCATTATGATTGACCGCGCCGTGCTGCGGCCCGACGACGAGGACCTGCTGTTCCGCCTGTCCGATTCGGTGCAAACCGCGTTTTTCGAGGGCCATGGCACCTGCGTTGTTCAATTAACAACCGAAGGTCAGCGCCAGCTAATGAGCAATGAGCAACCGAAGGAAGGCGTTAGCCAATTAACAATTACGCGCGGCGGAAAAAGCCAAGACCCCAAGACCCCAGGTCCCCAGGTCCCGCTCGCCGAGCACCGCACGTTTTCGGATAAATTCGAGCTTGACGGCATCGTGTTCGAGGAGCCTAGCGTCAACTTCTTCTCCTTCAACAACCCCTACGGCGCGTGCCAGACCTGCGAGGGCTTCGGCTCGGTGTTGGGGATTGACGAGGATTTGGTGATTCCCGACAAGAGCCTGACGGTGTACGAAGGCGCGATTGCGCCCTGGCGCACCGAAAAGCAGGGCGAGTGGCTGAAGCCGTTGCTGAAAAACGGCATCCGCTTCGATTTCCCCATCCACCGGCCCTACAACGAGTTGAGCGAGGCCGAGCAGCGCCTGCTCTGGACCGGCAACAAGCACTTCGACGGCCTCGACAAGTATTTCAAGTGGGTGGGCGAGCAGACCCACAAAATCCAGTACCGCGTGCTGCAAAGCCGTTACCGGGGCCGCACTACTTGCCCCGACTGCCGCGGCACCCGCCTGCGCAAGGATGCGCAATACGTGCGCATCGACGGGAAAAACATCGCCGATATCGTGCTGCTGCCCATCTCCGACGCGCTGACGTTTTTTCAGAACATGAATCTGAGCGAGCACGACGCTAAAGTGGCCGAGCGCCTGGTCACGGAAATCACCAACCGCCTCGGCTACCTCAACCGCGTGGGGCTGGGCTACCTGACGCTGAATCGCTTGAGCAACACGCTGAGCGGTGGCGAGAGCCAGCGCATTTCGCTGGCCACGTCGCTGGGCTCGGCGCTGGTAGGGTCGATGTACGTGTTGGATGAGCCCAGTATCGGCCTGCACCCCAAGGATGCCGAGCAGCTGATTGGCGTGCTGCGCTCGTTGCAGCAGCTCGGCAACACCGTGGTGGTGGTGGAGCACGAGGAGAAGATGATGGAAGCCGCCGACCAGATTATCGACATCGGCCCTGAAGCCGGCAGCGGCGGGGGCAACCTCATGTTCCAAGGCACCATGGAGCAGCTGCTCCAGGACACCACCACCTACACCGGCCAGTACCTGAGCGGCCGCATGGAAGTGGCCGTGCCCAACGTGCGCCGCCCCTGGCGCAACGCCCTGGAGCTGACCGGTGCCCGCGAAAACAACCTCAAGAACGTGAGCGTGAAAATTCCGCTCGGCGTGATGACGGTGGTAACCGGCGTGTCGGGCTCGGGCAAGTCCACGCTCATCAAGCGGATTCTGGCCCCGGCCCTGATGAAGATGCTGGGCGGCGGCGCGGGCGAAAGCACCGGCAAGTTCGACCGCCTCACCGGCGTGAACGGGCAGGTGTCGCACGTCGAGTTCGTGGACCAGAACCCGATTGGCAAGTCGTCGCGCTCGAACCCGGTGACCTACGTGAAGGCCTACGACGCCATTCGGACGCTGTTTTCGGAGCAGCCGCTGGCCAAGGCGCGGGGGCTCAAGCCGTCGCACTTCAGTTTCAACGTGGATGGCGGGCGCTGCGAGGTGTGCCAGGGCGAAGGCCAGGTAAAAATCGAGATGCAGTTCATGGCCGACATTTACCTAACCTGCGAGGGCTGCGGCGGCCACAAATTCAAGCAGGATATTCTGGAAATCAACTACCAGGATAAAAACATCTATGAGGTGCTGGAAATGACGGTGGCTGATGCCGTGCAGTTCTTCAAAAGCCAGCCCAAAGTGGCCGAGCGACTCAAGCCGCTGGAGGATGTGGGCCTGGGCTACATCCGCCTCGGGCAGTCGGCCAACACGCTGAGCGGCGGCGAGGCCCAGCGCGTGAAGCTGGCGTCATTCCTCACGAAAGGCGCTGCGCTTCAGCAAGATAAAATACTGTTCATTTTCGATGAGCCCAGCACCGGCCTGCACTTTCACGACATTGCCAAGCTGCTGGGCGCCCTCAATGCGCTCATCGAGCAGGGCAACTCGGTACTCATCATCGAGCACAACGTCGACATCATCAAGTGCGCCGACTGGCTGATTGACCTTGGCCCCGAGGGCGGCCTGAATGGCGGCCACCTGCTGTTCGAAGGCACGCCCGAGGACCTGGTGAAGCTGAAAGATACCAACCACACGGCCCGGTTTTTGGCCGATAAAGTGTAACGCGATGCAGTTGGGAGCAGAAATGAAATTCACGGTCGGGACCGAAACCGTGTTCGACAGCACGGCGGCCAAGGGCAGCGTGGGGGCCGTGTTTGAGGACGATGGCACCACCGGCTACCTCTACGCGGTGGAGCCGGGCGCTGAAATGACCATTCTCGACGCCCTGCACATCTACAACGTGGCCGATGTGGCCGACCGGCAGGTTCCCGTCACGGCCCAGCTCTTCTGGACAGTGGCGGAAACGGCGGTCGCGCTCATCATCAATGGCTATTGCCACGCGCTCTATGACTTTCAGCGTCAGGCGGGCTTTTGCCGCAACGCTTTCCCGCCGGCCACCAATGGCCAGGCGTTACAGCGAGCGTTGACTGACGAATTGGTGGAGCAGTATTTCGCCGCCTGAAAAAGGGGACTTATTGCCTTCGTTTGGGTAAATAGCCATTATGAGGGCCAATAACGCACAAAGCTGGCACCCCCAAAGGCTTGGGAAAGCTGAAAAACTCGAACTACACGGCCCGGTTTCTGGCGGATAAGGTGTAACGTTGCGCCCCGGCACCCCGCCACTGGCGCGGGCACCGGGGCCATCATCCGACTTTTAACTGCTTCCGTAGGTCGGAAGCACAGCTTTTTTCTGCATGCCCTTCGCCGCCACTGCTCCCGACCACTACGCTCCCCCCCGCCACTCGGCCGCCGGCCGGGCCTGGCGCTGGCTCACGGCCCTGGCCATTGGGGGAGCCATTGCCGTCAATGCGTATTCCGTGCTGCGCCCGTTTGCCGGGCAAACGCAGGCCGTGGTTTCGGCCAAATACCCCACGCTGCTCACCCCGGCCGGGATGGCGTTCAGCATCTGGGGGGTGATTTTTCTGGCTTTGCTGGTTTACGCCGGCTGGCAGCTGTTGCCGGCCCAGCGCGAGCTGTCGCTGCCCGATGCGCTGGCCAAACCCCTCACGCTTACCAGTATCGGGTTGGGAGCTTGGGTGGTGCTATTTGCTTACGAGCTGATTTTGCCCAGTGCGGGTATCATGTTTCTGCTGCTGGCCAGTACGGCCATGGCCTATGGCCGTGCCCGGCGGCGCATTTTTGCCGATGCGGCCCCCCGCTTGGCCGGCGTGCCGCTGTCGCTGCTGCTGGGCTGGCTATCGGTGGCCGCCGTTATCAACTTCACCATTGCCATTCGCACGCTGGGCTGGCAAACGGCCGACGGCGCTTCCGTTACCCTCACGCTGGGGCTGATGGTGGCCGTGGTGGTCCTCGGGCTGCTGATGAGCCGGGTATTCCGCGACCTGGTTTTTCCGTTGGTCATTGCCTGGGCGCTGGTGTGGGTGTGGGTGGCGCGGCTGCGCGAAATTCCCGAGCTGGGCTGGGCCGCGCTGATTGGGGCCACCGTGGTCGCCATTGCGGGGCCGATGCTTTCGCGCCTCGGGGACCGCAAAACCGCCTGGCAGCTGCGCGACGAAGCCGCCGCCGCCGCCGAAGCCGAAATTGCGGCCCGCAACGCCGCCCGCGATTAAATCCCTCGTTATTGTGAACCAAAAAAGACCCAGCCGGCACCTGCCAGCTGGGTCTTGGCTTTTGGCGGCTTGCAACGCTATTTCCCTTTCACCGTGAAGGTGCTGCTGCCCCGGCCGGGCTGGCCACTCAGGCCCAGGCCTTCGGCTACGGCCTCGAAGGTGCCGCTGCCATCGGCGGTGAAGAAGTGGATTTCGGCCTCGCCTCTGGCGTTGGTGAGGACTTCGGGGTTCCAATAGAGGGTGCTGGTGCGCGGGTCGGCAGGCGGGTTGGTAAGCAGCGAGCTGTAGCGGGGCGAGTAAAACTCGCGCACCGGATAGAAGCCGGGTAGCTTGACCACCGCAATGCCGGGCGCGGGCCCTTTGTTGGGGCCTTTGTAGTTGGGGTCGGCCCGTTTGGTATAAATGGCAATGGCCCCGCCGCTGTTGCCAAAAATAGCCGCTTCGTTGCCCTTAAACACTTCTATCGACTCGATTTCAGCAGGGGAAATTGAGTTGACAACGTCGGCATCAACGCGCTGTCCATCCAGAATAAAGAGTGGCGTACCCTGGTTGCGAATCTGCACCGAGAGGTTGGGTGGGTTGCCGCTCACGGCGAGGCCCGCCACCCGGCCCTGGAGCATTTGCAGCACATTGACCCCGGTTTGCATACTGGGCTCGTTGGCAAAGTTGATGACCGTGCCGCCCGAAGCCCCGTAAAGGCGGCGCGGGTCGTCACGCGGCACGGTTTCGCGTTTGGCCGTCACGGCCACGTTAGCCAGGTTAATGTTGCGCATGGCAGCACGTTCGGGGTGCTGGTCGAGCTCGGCCGACTGCACCTGGCGGCTACGCCGCACCAAAGTAGCCACGGCGGGGGGGGCAGCCGACAGTGGCGGGAGTAGGGGCAGGAGTTGGGCGGCCGGCACGGGTCCGTTGTCGGGCAGAATGAGTACGTTGGAGCCGCCCTGTGCCCGGCGCGCCTGCAACGTAATCAAAGCCGTGTCGGCCACTGGAACACCGATGAACGCAAAGCGGCCGTCAGGGCCGGTACTCCCCGTAATCACATTGCGGACCGGCTTGGTTTGCAGAAACGTGAGCTGGCTGTTGGGGATGGGGCGCTGGCCGTGCTCGCTCACTACCTGGCCCACCAGGCTCAGCTGGCGCTCGGGCTGAAAAACCATGGCCGGGCCTTGGTTGGCCAGCACGGTTTTCCACGCGAAGCGCCGCCATCCCTGGGTCAGCAGCAGGTCGTCGAGGTGCTGGGCGGTGGCGGCGGTGGGCGCGCGGAAGTAGTAGCCCGGGCTTTCCACGTAGCCGGTCAGGTCCGAAGTCAGCAGCAGGTGCGAGGCAATGGTTTCGGCGTTGGGGTCGAGCGCGCCCAGGGCAGCATCGTTCACGCCCAGCGAGAGGGTGGCCGCCACGGGCTGGCCGGCGGCATCGGCCACGCGCACGGTGAGCTGCACGGGGGCGTGGGCACCGTAGCTGGGCTGGTCGGGCGTGATGCTCACGCGCAGTTCGGCCGCCTCATTCGCCACGAAAGCCAGGCGCTCGGCCTGCGGCGTGCCGGCGGCATCGAACAACGTGAAATGCACGATGCCGGCCGGGTAGTTCTTTTTGGGCATGCGCCAGGCGGCGGGCACGTCGCCCACCAGCGGGCGCGGGCCGGGGTAGGCCACCACGCCGCGCACCTGCGTGAGCAGCTGCAC